>NZ_JALNUQ010000032.1:0-45417 GCF_026540875.1 Sphingomonas sp. GM_Shp_2 | reverse complement strand
CGCAGCCGATGCCGTCTCCGCCGGATCGCCAAGCCGGCCCAGGGGCGTCAGCGCACCCAAAGCCTCCATGTCCGATGCGCCCACTACCTCCGCTGCCAGATCGGTCCGCGTCGGACCCGGCGACAGCACGTTTACCCGGATGCCCGTTCCCGCCTGGCCATGAGCCTGCCGAACGTCGCGGACGGCGTGATGGGAAACACAAGTCATCTCAATCACGAAAATGGTATCGATCGATCGGCGTAACTCGGCCGTCCGGACCGGCCATGTCTGTTACCTCTGTGCGTCGACCATGTTCTTCGGCTGCAGCGGTACCTGCGGCAGATGGGGGCCGCAGGCGACCACCTCATGACACCGACGCTCGTGACGCGACGGGCGGCATCCGCTTATAGTGCCAGATCCGGATGGCGATCCACGCGCACCCGGGTCGCTGCCGGGCGGGGTCGCGTGGCAACGTGCACCGCAGGCGGTGGCGTAGCAAGGCGCAGCGTTTCGTTCGTCGTCGCCCATTCCTTTTCCAGTAGGTCGGGGTGATCGTTGAGCGCGATGCCGTAAGACGGAACGATGCGGCGCAACGTATCTTGCCAAACAGGTGTTGCCAGCCGCTTTGGGAAGACCGTCTTGAGCAGCCCCAGCATGATCGACGGCGCGGTGGACGCGCCCGGCGAGGCGCCAAGCAGCGCGGCGATCGACCCGTCGCTGGACGCCACCACTTCCGTACCGAGTTTCAGGACCCCACCCTTCTTCGGATCGCGTTTGATTATCTGCACGCGCTGGCCCGCCTGCCAAAGGCGCCAATCCTCCGCGCGCGCGCCTGGCAGATATTCCCGCAGCGCCGCCAGTCGATCCTCGTCCGACATCATCAACTGCCCTGCCAGATATTCGATCAGGTCGAAATTGTCCCAGCCGACCGCTACCATCGGTCGGAAATTGTCCAGCGTGACCGAGCCTGGCAGATCGAGATAGGATCCATGCTTCAGGAACTTCGTGGAAAAAGTCGCGAAAGGACCGAACAGCAGCGCGCGCCGCTTGTCGAAATAGCGGGTGTCCAAGTGGGGCACGGACATCGGTGGCGATCCCACCGCCGCCTTGCCATAGACCTTGGCCAGATGGCGGTTCGCCAGTTCGGGCTTTTCGCTCACCAGAAACGATCCGCCCACCGGGAAGCCGGCATAGTTGTCGGCCTCCGGAATGCCGGATTCCTGCAGGATCGACAATGCTCCGCCGCCCGCACCGGCAAAGACGAAGCGGGCATTGATGACGCGCGAACCGCCGCCGTTCACCGCACGCGCGGTGACCCGCCACGTCTTGTCCGGATTGCGCTCCAGCTTGCGTACTTCGTAGCCGGTGGTCAACGTGACCCCCGGCTGCCTCTTCAGCGACGCGATATATTGCCGCGTCACCTCACCCCAATCGCAATCCGTGCCCAGGGGCGAGCGCGTCGCAGCAAGCGGCTCGCCGCCTTTGCGTCCTTCCATCATCAGCGGGACCCAGGTAGCGATCTTGCGGGGGTCGGTGGTGAAGTCCATGCCGGAGAAGAGGGGGCTGGCGCCGAGCGCGTCGTAGCGTTTGCGGAGATAGGCGACGTTGTCGCGGCCCCAGACGAGGTTCATGTGCGGCGTCGAGTTGATGAAGGCGCGCGGGTCGCGTAGCACGCCGGCGCGCACCTGGTGGCTGAGGAACTGTCGCGTAACCTGCCACTGCTCGTTGATTTCGATGGCCTTTGCGATCTCGACGCGCCCGTCCGCGGCGTTGACCGGGGTGTAGTTCAATTCGCACAATGCGGAATGCCCGGTGCCGGCATTGTTCCAGCCATCCGAACTCTCGCCGGCGACCTGATCCAGTCGCTCGACCAGTTCCATCTTCCAGTTAGGTTCGAGCTGGTGCAGCAATACACCAAGTGTCGCGCTCATGATGCCGCCACCGATCAGAAGCACGTCGACATGATCCTCCGTCACGTCCTGCGCACGTGCCATGGCGGGCAACAACGATGCTCCGCCTGCTGCCGCAGCCGTGCCGATCAGTCCACGACGGGTGACGCCGCCGGCAATGGGCCGGGCGGATGAGGTATTGCAATCTGTCGGCATCGGTCGGGTCCTCGCAGCCTGGATGGCGCGGCGGGCCCCGGAGGCACTGTGTCACCTCGATAGAAGCGGCCCGACGCGCGCGATGATGAGCTGTCATCCATGTGGTGGAAGCGCAGGCGCGGGCCGCACAACAAAATGCCGGGGCGCATTTTCGACGGTTTTCCGCCATTTTGGCGGTTCATCCTGTCAGCCAAGCTGATCGCCATGGGCCAGTTTCGACATAGGTCCTTGCTGCAAAGTGCAGGAACTTGCACATGATGGTGCCGGTCGTTACCGCCTGGTGCGTGACTCGACCCGCATCGCTTCGCAACGTGGTCTGGCTTTTGGCTGCACTGGTGCTCGCCTTCCTGGGTGCGATGCTGGCGGCACAGTTCGCCGAGCGGCGGACACTGGCGGCGCAGCGGGCAGAAGTGGTGCAGGACGCGCACCTTCGCGCGGCATTGCTGAACAGCGAAATCGCACGTTTCCGACTGCTGCCGCTGGCACTGGCCGATGATCGCGACGTGCATGCCGCGCTGGCAAATACCCCCGGCGCCCGACTGGGGCTCAACCGCAAGCTGGAGCGGCTGGCCCGCATCGCCGGCACCCCGACGATCTACGTCATCGCACCCGACGGCCAGTCGGTTGCCGCAAGCAACTGGCGGACGCGCGCGCCGTTCGTCGGCATCGATTACCGGTTTCGCCCATATTTTCGGGAGGCCCGGCTACGCGGCGAAGGCGCGCAATATGCGCTGGGTTCGGTCAGCCGCCGGCCCGGCCTGTATCTCAGCCGGCGTATTGCCAGGGGTGGCGTGATCGTCATCAAGCTGGAGTTCGACCGGGTGGAGCGCGCGTGGGCGCGTGATCGGGGCATAAGCTTCGTTCATGATGCGCGCGGGATCGTGCTGGTCACCAGTCGGGCCGACTGGCGGTTCGCGGCCATCCGTCGCCTGGACCCCGCCGTGGCGAGACAGGCCAGCCGCGACATCGGTGCGCCTGGTGCCGGCCGCTACCTGCTCCCCGTATCGGCGATGGGCGATGGCACCGTGAAGCTGAACGGCACCGGGCAGCGCTTCGTGACCCATGGCCTGCACGTCCAGCGCGCCGGATGGACGTTGACGCAGATGCGGCGGATCGACCGGGTCATCGCCTCTGCCCGGCTTGCCGCGTCGCTGGCGACCGGCGCGATCATTCTGGCATTGGCGGCGATCGGCGGGGCGCTGGCCTTGCGGATCGGGTCGGCGCGTCGGCGGGAGGCCGATCTGGCGCAGGCCGTCGCCGAGCGGACCGCGGACCTGCGCCGCGAGGCGGAGGAGCGCATTCAGGCCGAGGCCCGCGCCGCCGAGCTTCGCGAAAGCCTGCAACAGGCGAACCGCCTTGCCTCGCTGGGTCAGATCACCGCCAGCGTCGCGCACGAAACCGCCCAGCCGATCACCGCGATCCGCACCTATGCGCAGACCAGTGGACTGTTGCTGGATCGCGGGCGGATGGAGGATGTGCGCAGCAACCTTGCCACGATCGCCCGCCTTGCCGACCGGATCGGGGTGATGACGCAGCATCTGCGCGGCTTCTCGCGCAAGCAGACGAAAAGCCTGCACCCCGTGCCGCTCGACGCGGTGATCGAGGGTGCGATGCTGATCCTGCAACCCCAGATGCGCGGCGTCGCGATCGATCGGCCGCCGGTGGTGTCCGCGAGGGTGATCGGCGACAAGGTTCGTCTGGAACAGGTGCTGGTCAACCTCGTCCAGAACGCGCTGCAGGCGATGATGGGCGAGCCGGCCGCGCGCATCGTGCTGTCCGTTGCACAGGACGACACCCATGTGTGTTTGTCGGTGCAGGACAACGGCCCCGGCTTCGCCCCCGAGGTGCTGGAGCGATTGTTCACGCCGTTCAACACGAACCGGGCGACGGGGTTGGGATTGGGATTGGTCATCGCGCAGGACATCATGACAGACCTTGGCGGTTGGCTGCGCCATCGGCCCTCCACCATTGGCGCGTGTTTCGAGATCGGGATGCGGCGCGCATGACCGAGGCTTTGCCCACGCCCCTTGTCGCGCTGATCGATGACGAGCCGGATCTGCGCGCCGCAGCCGAGCAGTTGCTGACGCTCCACGGGTTCGAGGTTCGCGCCTTTGCGGATGCCGCCAGCACGTTGCCCGAACTAACCGCCGGATTTGGCGGCGTCGTCGTGACCGATGTGCGCATGCCCGGCATGTCGGGCCTCGAACTTTTCGCGGCGGTCCGCGCACGCGATCCGGAACTGCCGGTGTTGCTGCTGACCGGGCATGGCGACATCGCCATGGCGGTGGAGGCGATCAGGAACGGCGCGTGGGAGTTCCTGTCCAAGCCCTTCGATCCCGAGGCATTGGTCGCCGCCGTCACCCGGGCGACGACGGCGCGCGCCCTGACGCTGGAGAACCGCCGCCTGCGCGCTTTTGCGGACGAGCAGCAGGGAGCAGCACTGATCGGCGACAGCCTGGCGATCCGGCGGCTGCGCGACATGATCCCGCTGCTGGCCAATGCACCACTCGACCTGGTGATCGAAGGCGAGGTCGGCACCGGGCGCGAGCATCTGGCACGGCTGATCCATCGTGCGGGAAAACGCTCCCGCCACCGGTTCCTGGTGATCGATTGCGCAACGGTGCCGGTCGCGCTGGTGGAGCGCGACCTGTTCGCCCGCAACGGCGCCATCGATCGCGCGCATCGCGGTACCCTGTTCCTCGACCATCTGGAGGCCGCGGGCCCGGAATTGCAGAACAGGCTGATCCGGTTCGCCGAGGCGCGCGCCTTGCCGCTGGAC
Source organism: Sphingomonas sp. GM_Shp_2 (assembly GCF_026540875.1). Classification (NCBI taxonomy): domain Bacteria; kingdom Pseudomonadati; phylum Pseudomonadota; class Alphaproteobacteria; order Sphingomonadales; family Sphingomonadaceae; genus Sphingomonas; species Sphingomonas sp. GM_Shp_2. Next base: position 40,554 of record NZ_JALNUQ010000032.1, on the reverse strand, counting down.
GGACCGGAGCCGCATGGCGTGGACGTGCGGATCGTCGCCGCCCTGGAGGAGGGGAAGCGCGACCAGATCCTGCCCGGCCTGTTTCATCTGCTCGCGGGTGTGCCGCTGCGCCTGCCGCCTCTTGCCGAGCGCAAGGAGGATATTCCGACCCTGTTCGCGCACTTTGCCGCGCGTGCCGCGGACCGCCATGGCTGCGCGCTGCCAGCGCTGGCCGACCATGCCCATCGACTTGCCCTGCGACCCTGGCCGGGCAACGTGCTGGAGCTGGAAAAGGCCGCCGAGCGCATCTGCCTCGGGCTGGATGACGGGGCACCGGTCGAGAGCGAACCCGCATCGCTGGGCGAACGGCTCGACGCGTTCGAGCGCGCCACGATCACCGACGCGGTGATCGCCGCCGACGGCGAGGTGGCAGCCGCGATCAAGGCGCTGCAATTGCCGCGCAAGACGTTCTATTACCGGGTGAAGCGTCTTGGCATCGACCTTGCGGCGGTTCGCCGCCAGAAGCGGGGCAAGGGGTAGAGGGCATTGGGCCGCGGGGCGATATGGCCGCTCGCCCGTCCCGTGCTTCGAAATGGCCGCCGGTGCGTTCATGCTCTGCAACAAGGAGAATGACGTGTCTGACGAGATCAATCCGGCAGAAGAACCCGCGACCTTCGCCGATCTGCCCATCCAGCCGACTGGTTCGGGCGTGCAGGATCTGGAAATCGCCTATGAACAGATGAAACTGTCTCAGGACGATGCGGCCGCGGCCGAAATCCCGGCCGGCAACGCCACCATCCCCACCGAGGACGACGACGATGCCGTCGTCAGCGCCGCGCATCCGAGCTGATCCGGCGTGAGCGAGGTTGTGATCAGTCCCAGCGGCCCCGGTGCGATCGAGGCCGGTCTCATGATCGATGAGACCGGCACACGCTTCGTCGTGCTGACCTTCAAGGAGCCGGACGCGGATCCCGTATTGGTGACCTTTACCGTGCCGATCTTCGAGACATTCGTCGCGCATCTCAATCGGACGGCGGAAGCTGCCGGCAACGAACACAACTGGCGGATGCCCGGATCGCCCGGCTGAGTTGCCTCGGTGCCCGGGATTACAGGATCATCACGGGGTCGGTTTGATGTGTTCCGCTCCAGCATCGGCCGAGCGTTGCGGAGCGGACGAAGCACATCGCGCTGGCCCGGACAGGGTCAGGGACCCGGCCGAGCCGTGCTGCTAAAGATCCTTGGCGATGGATTCGTCGAAATGCGCAACCATCAGCATTGAGGCTCTGTCGGTATCCTTGTCGGCGATGGCTTCTGCAATGTCCTTGTGCCGGCGAAGGACTTCGATGCGCGCAGTTTCCGTGGAGCGTGTTTCCCAAGCCAGCGGAACGGCCACTTTCATGAGCGGTTCGAAAGAGCGAACGATTTGAAGAAACAGCATATTGCCGCTCGCCCGCGCGATCGTCTGGTGGAAGATGATGTCGTTGCGGGTGACGTCGTCGATTTCGGTGGCGGTGCGCATGGCGGTGGCGGCGGCGAGGATGAGGTGTGCGTCGGCGTCGCTGCGGTGGCGTGCGGCGAGGTAGGCGGTGCGCAATTCGAGCGTGCGGCGGACATCCCAGACCTCCGCGACGGAAATCTGGGCGGTGGCGACCGCGTGATCGAGGGAGGTGCCCATCACCGATCCGTCGATCGCCCCGACGCGGGCACGGCGTCCGTTGCCGACGTCGATCAAGCGGAGCGCCGCCAGCGCACCGAACGCCTCGCGCATGACCGCGCGGCTGACACCGAGTTCGGCGGCAAACTGGCCTTCGCCGGGCAGCGTGTCGCCGACCTTCAGATCGCTTTCGCGAATGTGATCGCGGACGCGCCGGACCGCCAGATCGACGAGCGAGCCACCTTCCTCCAGTTGCGCAGCGTGCCTCACGCTGCCACCTCCAGCGCACGCAGCCGCGTCGGCGCGACGCCGTAGCGGCGTGAGAAGGCGCGGGTAAAGCTGGCATTGTTGCTGTAGCCGCAGCGATAGCCGATCGATGAAACCGGCAGGTCGGTGGCGAGCAACAGGCGATGCGCACCCTGTAACCGGCGGTCGGCGATCGCATCGGCGACGGTGGACCCGAAGGCCTGGCGGAAGCCGCGGGTCAGCTTGGCACGGTTGAGGCCGCAGGCGCGGGCAATGGTGTCGAGCGTCAGCTTCTCCTGCCAACGCTCGTCGACCAGCCGGCGGGCAGCGGCGAGACGGGCCGCGTCACGCTCGCAAAGCTCGCCTGCGGAATCGGCCGCGATCAGCGAGTTATCCGCGAATTCTTCGAATGTCGCACACAGCAGCTCGATGCTTTTGGCTAGGCGTAGCGTGGCGCGGGCGGGTTCGGGGAGGGGGCAGTCGCGCAGCGCGACGGCCAGGAGCGCCAGATCGGCAGGAAGGTGCCAGCAGCCGGGATCGGTCGGCACATGGCCGAAGATGCGGCGGCAGGCCTCTGCCGTGACGACCAGCACCACCGTTGCATCAACCGCGGCCTCCAGAGGGTCGCCGAAGCCGAGCGTCGGCGCCTCGCCAAGATCGAAGCGCAGGCAGATCGCAGCCGGTGGCAGATCGTCGCACGCGATTGGCCCCGTACCGACGAACGACAGCATTTCAGGTGACACGTCGATCCGCTGCTTCGGCGTCATCGATCCTCTCCTTTGACGATACAGTGAACCTTTCAGATAGGTTAGTCAATTGCAGTCAACGGGGCGCGGCGCATGGCGAGGAAGAAGCCGATGACGGAGAGCGCGCCAGTGGCGGTGCCGACGATCGCGAGCGCGGGGCCGAGACGGCTTTCGCCGCCGAGCAGGCTGCTGATCGCGGTGACGAGGGAGGGGGCGATGCCGAAGCCGATGAGCCCGGCAAAGGCGATAAAGGCGCCGATGCAGAGGCCGCGCAATTCGTTGGGGATGAGGACGGTGAGGGCGACGGAGGTGATGAGGCCGGTGATCGCGCCGCATAGCGACAGCGTGCCGAAGGCGATGGCGAACCAGGTGACGGTAGGGCCGATCGGGAACAGTGCGGCGGGAATGCCGATCGCGGCGGCGATGACGGCGCCGAGGAGAAGGCCACCACGAACCCGGCTCTTCTGTCCCCAGTCGGCGGCGAACCCGCCGAGCAACGTGCCGACAAGCCCGCTGCCGAACACCAGCGCCCCCATCCATCCGGCGAAATCGCCGGGTTGCAGGCCATAATGGCGCGACAGGACGGGCGCGGCCCAGACCAGCGCGGCATTGTCCGCCATCACCACCGCGACCTGCCCGACGAACAGCGGGGCAAGGAAGCTGCGCCGTACCCATAGCTGGGCAACGAGAGCGCGGAAGGGTGCATGGGTGGTTGCCGCGACCTCGTGGCGGGCAGGCTCACGAAGCAGGAGCAAGGGCAGGAGGGCAACGACGCCAGCGATGGCGAGGATGACATGGGTGCCGCGCCACGGCGCCAGTCCACCGACGATCGGCAGGGCACCGGCGGTAATCGCGCCGTAAAGCCAGCCGCCGACCCCGAAGGCGGCCCCCAGACCCGCCATCTTGCCCACGTTGACGAGCAGCATCGCGCGACCCCGCCGTTCCGGTACGCACAGATCGGCGGTGAGCGACAGCGCGGCGGTCAGCGCGCCGGTGGTGCCGGTGGCCGCCAGCAGCCGCGCGACGAACAGCATCGCCGGCCCCGTCGCAATCGCGGTCAGCGCGGTGCCGAGCGTCCAGAGCAACGCCAACCCGACCAGCAGACGCTTGCGGTTGAAACGGTCGACCAGCAAGCCGACCGGGATCGAGAAGACGACGAGTGCAAGCGCGGCACTGACGCCTTGGATGACACCCAATACCGCGTCGCTGAGCCCCAGTTCGACCTTGGCGCCTTCCTGCACGGTGCCGAACGACGCCATCATCGTGAAGCCGATCGCCATCGCCAGCGTCAGGGCGAGGAGCGACGGCAGGGTCCGCGGAGCGGCGATCGCGCCTGCCGGAGCGGGGTAGCCAAGTGCTGTATCGGTCATCGGCGTGGCTCCGGCGGTTACAGGCTGAAGATCTTGCCCGGGTTCATCAGGTTGTTCGGGTCGAGCGCGCGTTTCAGCACGCGCATCGTATCGACGGCGTCACCAAGCTCGGCGACAAGCCAGTCCTGCTTGCCGATGCCGATGCCGTGTTCGCCGGTGCAGGTGCCGTCCATCGCGATCGCCCGTTCGACCAGCCGGCGGTTGATGCGCTCGACCGCCTCGAACTCATCGGGCCGCTCGGGGTCGATCGAAAAGATGACGTGGAAATTTCCATCGCCGACATGGCCCAGGATCGTGGCGGGAACCGCACCGGCATCGATATCCGCGCGGGTCTGGAGGATGCATTCGGGAAGCCGGCTGATCGGCACGCACACGTCCGTGGTCCAGCCGACCGCACCGGGGCGGACGTTGACCGCGGCATAATAGGCTTCATGCCGTGCCTTCCAGAGCCGGGCGCGCTCCTCGGGCTGGTTCGACCAGGCGAACGCACCACCCCCATTGCCCTCGGCCAGCGCAGCCACCGTTTCGACCTGTTCGGCGACGCCGGCGGGGGAGCCATGAAATTCGAAGAACAGGGTCGTCACTTCGGGCAGATCGAGCCTCGACCAGCGATTGACCGCCGCGATCTGCTTGTCGTCCAGGATCTCGACGCGGGCGAGCGGCACGCCGCACTGGATGGACTGGACCACCGTATCGACCGCGCCCTGCAGGCTGTCGAACCCGCAAACGGCCGACATGATCTGTTCGGGGATGGGATGCAGGCGCAACGTCACCTCGGTAATGATGCCGAGCGTGCCCTCCGACCCGACGAACAGCCGCGTGAGGTCGTAGCCTGCCGCGGACTTGCGCGCGCGCGTGGCCGTGCGGATGACGTTGCCATCGGCGGTGACCACGGTCAGCGACAACACCGCCTCGCGCATCGTGCCGTAGCGGACGGCGTTGGTGCCGCTGGCGCGGGTCGACGCCATGCCGCCGATCGTCGCGTTGGCACCGGGATCGATCGGAAAGAACAGGCCGGTATCGCGCAGATGGGTGTTCAACTCCTCCCGGCGGCAACCGGCCTGGACGGTGCAGTCGAAATCTCCCGCATTGACGGCAAGGATCGCGTCCATGCGCGACAGGTTGATGCTGACGCCGCCATGGACGGGCAAGGCGTTCCCCTCGATCGAGGTGCCAGCGCCAAAGGGAACGATCGCGACGCCCGCCGCGACGCAGAGACGCACGCAATCGGCGACCTCCTCCGTCGAGGCGGCAAAGACGACCGCGTCGGGCAGGGCCTCGGCGAAATGGGCCTCGCTGGTGCCGTGCTGGCGGCGGATGCCCTCGCTGACGGTTAGGGCATCGCCGAAGCGTTGCCGCAGGCGGGCGACGAATGCCTCGTCGAGAGGCGGGCGGGCGGGGCGGGGTGCGTGGATCATGTCAGAACCGCACCGTGCCGCGGATGCCGATGCGGCGACGCGGAGTCTGAATGGCGAGCCCCGAGACGAGCGGCGCGGGCAGCCCGGCGCGGCGCAGCAGCGAGGGATCGAGATAGGTTTCGATATACTTCTCGTTGAACAGATTGGTCGCGAAAGCGCCGACCTCCAGCGGCCCGCCGGACCAGGTGAGCGATGCGTTGACGAGGTGATAGGCCTCCAGGATCGGGACCGAATTGGCGTCGAGCGAGCCGCCGGTACGGTCCCCCTTGGCGACGACGTTGGTGTCGAACACGATCGCCTGATCTCCATGAAAGGGTATGCGCAGATTGGTGCCGACGGCATAATTGGCGTCGGGCACGAACAGGATGCGGTTGCCGGGATAGGCGTAGCCGGTCAGCGCGCTGAACTGGCTGGAGTCGGTGACCCGCGCATGGAGCAGCGTGGCATTGGCATAGACGCGCCACAGCTTGTTGACGTTGAAGCTCAGCTCCGCCTCTGCGCCGTAACTCTCGACGTCGCCCGAATTGAGGTTGATCGCGACGAAGCCGACCGGCTGGCCGGTGGCGGGGTTGAGGATGGTGGAGGGCGCGAGCGCATTGGCGCCGATGAAATTCTTGTAGTCGTTATAGAAGGCGGCGACGTTGGCGGTCAGGCGGCCATCAAGCGCGCTGGCTTTCGAGCCGATCTCATAGGTCCAGACGCTGTCGCCCTGATAGGTGAGGTTGGGGGCGCCGGGGCCGTTCTGACCGCCGCCACGAACGCCGCGCGCGACCGAGGCATAGGTCATGAAGTCCGGCGTCCAGCGCTTGGTCAGCGTGGCGCGCGGCTGCCACTCATTCGCCTCATAGGCGGCGGCCAGACCGGCGGTGGAGGCGTCGAGCTTCTGATGGTCGAAGCGGATGCCGACCGCCAGATCGAGCCCATCGCCGAAATCCAGGAAGCCGGTGGCGAAGCCGGCGATGTTCTCGTTTTCCGAGGTCGCGGTGCCGGGCGCGGTCAGGTTCGCGGGGACGACCGTGGTCGTCGTCGTCGCATCCGTCGTCGAGCGGGCATAGAAGGCGCCGACCAGCGTGGAGAAATTGTCGCTCCATTTGGTATCGAAGCGAACCTCGCCGGTGCGGGTCTTCAGCGTGCGATCGGAGGTGGAGCGGAAGAAGTCGATCGGGCTATAATCGGCATCGCCGGCGCTGCGGGTATCCGACTGGTTATAGGCGCCGATCGCGGTGATGGTGGTGTTGATGCTGTCGACATCGAACTCGCCCTTCAGGTTGAGGGCATAGTAATCGATGGTGGCAAGGCTGCGCTGGTTGCTGCGGCCGTCCAGGGTATAGTCGCGCGGACCCCGCACGTTGAAATAGGGGGTCGAGCCGCCGAACACGCGGTCATAGCCACCGTTCAGCGTGAAGCGCGCCCAGTCCGCCGGCACGAAACGCAGCGTGCCGTTGACGCTCTTGGTTTCCAGCGGGTTCTGGTCACCCCCGGCGAGCAGATTGCGCTGGAACCCGTCCTCCTTGTGATAGGCGGCACCGATCCGGAACTGGAGCACGTCGGCGACGATCGGCCCGGAGATGCTGCCCGACAGGGAGGCGTAATTGTCGCCGCTGGCGAGCGCGCCGTCGATGCGACCCTGCCATTCGTTGGAGGGTTGCCGCGTCACCACGTTGATCGCACCGCCCAGCGTGTTGTTGCCGAACAGCGTGCCCTGCGGCCCGCGCAGCACCTCCACCCGCGCGACATCGACCAGCGGCGAGTTGAGATAGGTGGTGTTGGGCTGGTAGATACCGTCGATGAAGATGCCGACGCCCGGCTGCACGGTATCGATCAGCGTGGTGCCGATGCCGCGGATCGAGACAAAGGCGCGTCCGACCGAATCCGAGTTGATGTTGAGGCCGGGCGTATAGGCGGCGACGTCGCGGACGACGACGAGCTGCTGCTGCTTGATCGCGTCGCCCGAAATGGCGGTGACCGCGATCGGCACGTCCTGCAACCGTTCCTCGCGGCGGCGGGCGGTGACGACGATGTCGGACGCGGCCGGGTTGGTCTGTGCGCCGGTATCCGCCTGCGGATCGGCGGGCGTGCCCTGGTTCGTGGTCTGCGCGCCCTGCACGGGCAAGGCCTGTGCCGCCGCGAAGGCGGGGGATACGAGCGTGATGGCGGTGGTCAGGACGAGCAGCGAACGACGCATGAGGTTCCTCTCCGATGTCGGCGGATCGTGTCGTCCACCTGTCGGATAGGTATGCGGGCGTTTTAACCTATCGGAAAGGTCGCCCGACTTTGCCGATCGGCTCTTGTGCTTGACCTACCAGCACGAATAGCCGCCATCGGCGAGCACGATGCTGCCGGTCATCAGGCTGGCGGCGTCTGACGCCAGAAAGGCAACGATTGCCGCGACTTCCTCCGGTTCGCCGAGTCGCGCCTGCGGCGTGCCGTCGATCCAGCGGCGGTACATCTCGCTTCCCCGGTCGGCAAAGGCATTGAGCGGAGTGGCGATATAGGTCGGCGCCACCGCGTTGACGCGGACCCCGCGGTCCGCCCACTCCGCCGCCAGGCTTTTCGTCAGCTGATGCACCGCAGCCTTGGACGCATTGTAATAGCTTTGCGGCTGCGGGCGATTGACGATGAAGCCCGACATCGAGCCGATGTTGACGATCGATCCGCTGCCCCTTGCCAGCATGTGGCGACCAAAGGCCCGCGCGCACCAGAAGGTGCCGTTCAGATTGACGTCCAGAACATGTCGCCACTGCTCGTCGGCAACCTCCTCGGCAGGCGTGTCGCTCCGCGCGATGCCGGCATTGTTGACGAGGATGTCGGCACCGCCCATCCGGTCGGCGATCGCGGTAACGGCGGCGGCGTCAGCGACGTCGAGAAGGATACCCTCCACCGCGTGGCCCTTGGCGCGAAGGGCGTCCAGGCCGCGGGCGAGCAGATCGGGGTCCCGGTCGGCGATGGTCACGACGGCCCCGAACTCGGCGAGTGCGTCGGCACAGGCCCAGCCGATGCCTTGTGCGCCGCCGGTGACGAACGCGGTGCGGCCGTCGAGGCGTAGACGATTGGCGTACATGGCTGGTCCTGTCAGGGGAGAAAGGCGGCGGCGGGCATCGGCGCCTCGTAGGCGGCTTCACCGGCGGCCATGCGATAGACCTGGCGGGTTTCGCGGTCGAACGCCGCCCAGGGCAACGAGCCATCGGTCGCAAAGTCGATCCACAGGCGGTGCATGCGGGTGGCGAGTTCCTGCGGCGGGTTTTCGCCGAGCAGTCCTTGCGGTCCGCTGGCGGCGGCAAGCGTGTCGAAGACGAACGGGTTTTCGACAGCATGCGCCGCGCCGAGTTCGCCGGCAAAGGCGGGTGAGCGCCATTCCAGCTCGTAGACATGGGTGCGGCCCCGATGCTCCTCGGCGAAGCGGCGGGCGGGCCAACGGAAGACGAGGTCGCTCATCGCATCGGTCAGCGCGCGGCCGCCACGCTTGCGGCCGGCGCCATATGCCTTGAGAACGGACCAGGCGCGCGGCTGCGACTTGCGCAGCACGACCCAGGCGAGCAGCCGACCGATCCTGTCGCGGACGCCGCTGGGCACGAGGTAGAGGTTCATCTCCTCGGCATTGGTGCCGATCAGGACATCCACCTCCTTGCCCGCGCCGGCCCCGAGCGCATCGAGGGGCGGAAGCGGCAGGAGATCATCGCCGTGTACGGGAACGAACCGGCTGATGCCGAACACCGGCTCACGCCCGTCGGGGCCGCGCAGGTCGATCCGCGCCGTCGGCAGCGACACCTTTTCCACCGCGTCGAGCATCGCTTCCGCCTCGACCGAGGCGAACCCGTCCTGGGTCGGCGCGATCCCGAGCAGCTTGGCGAGCGTGTCGACCAGGCGGCGCGCGACGGCGGTTTCGCGGGTCATGGCGCCATGCCCGCTCTGGATGATCGCGCGTCGGAACAGGCCGGACGCGAGCGGCGAGGTGACGAGGTCGGCGATCGCCATGGCACCCGCCGATTCGCCGAAGATGGTAACGTTGGCCGGATCGCCGCCAAAGGCTGCGATCTCATCGCGTACCCAGCCAAGGGCAGCAATGATGTCGCGAAGCCCGAGATTTGTCGGAACGCCGGGGATCGGCAGGAAGCCGTCGACGCCGAGCCGGTAGTTGATCGAAACGCAGACGACGCCATCGCGTGCGAAGGTGGCCCCGTCCTGCACCGCGGCATCCTTGCTGCCGATCACGAACCCACCGCCGTGCACGAAGACCATGACCGGCCATGGTCGATCGCCACCCGCGGGTGTCCATATGTCGAGCGTCAGATAATCGTCACCGGCTGTCCACCCGGTGCCGACGAGCGGTTCGATATCGAGCCCGGGCACCGCACGGAGACGTTGCGGCGCGGTAGCACCGGACAGAGGCAGATCGCGGACACCGTCCCAGGCGTCCACCGGAGCAGGGGCAGCGAAGCGGCGCGGGCCGACCGGCGCGGCGGCATAAGGCAGGTTCGCAAAGTGCAGGATGCCGTCGCAGCACCGGCCCCGCACCGTGCCCGATGCGGTGCGAACGACTATCTGGCTCGTGTCAGTCATGCTCCCAACATACGGATTTTGGCCGGGCAGCCTAAACCCGACACTTTGCCCATCCGCATAAAGGCCGTGCACAGTGGATCACAACCGCACCGCGCTGCCGTTGAAGCAGATGTTCAAGATATCTGCTGAGGTCTGCCTAGACCGGCGCCATACACCGCGATCGTCAAAAAACGCAGCCAATGGGTCCGGGCCTGTTCCGGTCAGTCTCCCACCGCCTGACGCTGCTTTGCCGCGCGCTCCGTCAAGGTTTTCAAGGTTTCGTCAAACCGGCCCTCGCGCTCGGCTTGTCGCAGGAACTGCACTTCGTCGACCAGAATGTCTGGCGGCGTCGGTTGTTGGGCGAATTGCGCGGCGACCGCGTCGGCGAAGGCGTCGAGCGGCATGTAACCCGGACGGTTCGCCTGCCCCGGCGTAAGGTCGGTCTGTACGCCCGGAGGCGCCAGCTCGATCACTTCGATTTCGCCCGCAAGCTGCGTCCGCAACGAGACCGTGTAGGAGTGGATGGCCGCCTTTGTCGCCGAATAGGTCGGAGCCGCCACAAGCGGCACATAGGCGAGGCCGGACGTGACGGTCACGATCGCGGCATCGGGTTGACCCTTCAGATAGTCGACCAGTGCGTTCGTGAGTCGGATTGTGCCCAGAACGTTGATCGCCAGCGTCGCCTCGGCATCCGTGAGATCGCGGCGGGTGGTCAGGTCTTCGAACTTCATGATGCCCGCGTTGTTGAACAGCACGTTCAGCGATGGAAAGTCCGCCACGACTTGCTTGGCGAAAGCGTCAATACTTGCTGCGTCCTCGAGGTCGAGGGTGATGGTGTGGATGCGGTCCCGCCCCGCAGCGGCGCGCTGGAGCGCCTCTTCGCGGCGACCGGCGATGATCACCGTATCGCCGCGATCGTGGAACCGGTGGGCTAGTGCTTCGCCGATCCCGCTGCCGCCGCCGGTCATCAGGATTGTGTTGCCACTGGTCTTCATGGTCGTTGCTCCGCATCGTGGCGAGGGTGTCGGTTCAGAATGCCCGGCGACGCGGTTCGTTCATCGGCACTTCGGTCGGCCCTGCGACAGCCGTGCATGAATGAGCGGTTTTCGAAAGGCTTGAGGCCGTGAAGGGCCGCTTCCGAGATGCAAGAGGGCGTTCCCGACCTCCATGTCAAACCGTACCCCGCCGTGTCATGTGGAGGAGCGGCGGGCAAGCTCCACAGGTTTCAACGGTACTCTCACCACAGGAGGCGTCAGGCGAGAAGCCGCGGGTGAATGACCTGACGACGGTGTGGCGTTCGTTATCGCCGCTGGCGGCAATCCATCACCGTCTTGCAACATCCATCCAAAACCGCGCTGTGGGTTGGGAGCAGCCGTACACTGGTGAGCTTGTGATAATCTTGACTGAGTGAGGTGGACAGCATTCTATAAGGCATCCAGCGTTCCGGGGATCTAAAAAACCCTGTGATGCCAGTAACATCTGCCCCTCCGGCGGGGAAGTCAGATGAGCCATCGCTTGCAGTCACGATTTGACCTGCGCGCATGTTGTTGACCGGCCATGCTGCTGCTTTTCAGCGGCAAAGGCACAAAACAGCGTCGCTCCCTCTGACAAATGGCGCCTATTGGTGCTAAGCCAGTGATATGATGAAGAGCGAGATCAACCCCCGCGTGTTCTGGGGCGCATCGGCGATCATTGCCCTGTTGCTGGCAACGACGCTTGCCATGCCCGGTACTGCCGATGCCGCATTCAAGGCGGCGCAGAGTTGGGCGATCGATACGTTCGGCTGGTTCTATATCTCGTCGGTTGCTGTGTTTCTGGTTGTGGTGCTGGCGCTGGGCTTCGGCCCGGCGGGCAAGCTGAAGCTCGGTCCCGACGATGCCGAGCCGGACTTCCCCTATCTGTCGTGGCTGGCCATGCTGTTTGCGGCAGGCATGGGCATCGGGCTGATGTATTTCGCGGTGGCTGAACCTATCCAGCATTATATCTCGCCGCCGGAAGCGCCGAGCGGCACTATCCTGGCCGCCCGTGAGGCGATGGCCATCACCTTTCATCATTACGGCGTCCATGCGTGGGCGATCTACGCGCTGGTCGGCATGAGCCTGGCCTATTTCACCTATCGCAAGGATATGCCGCTGACGCTGCGCTCCGGCCTGTCACCAATCCTCGGCAAGCGCATCAACGGCCCCCTGGGCGATGCCATCGACATCTTTGCGGTATGCGGCACCGTGTTCGGCGTATCCACATCGCTGGGCTTCGGCGTGTCGCAGATGACGGCGGGCTTGGCCTATGAATATGGCCTGCCCGATACGACGACGGTGAAGATCGGGGTGATCGTTCTGGTCATGGGCGCGGCGACGCTGTCGGTACTGAGCGGCGCAGACCGCGGCATTCGCCGTTTGTCCGAACTGAACCTGGTATTTGCCGTTCTGCTGATGCTGTTCGTGATGGCGGTCGGCCCGACCCTGTTCCTGCTGCGCGCGCTCGTGCAGAATTTCGGCCTGTATCTAGATCATTTCGTGATGCGGACCTTTACCCTCTATGCCTACGAGCCGCGGGCGTGGATGGCGGACTGGACGCTATTCTATTGGGCGTGGTGGATCGCGTGGTCGCCGTTCGTGGGCATGTTCATCGCGCGCATCTCTCGCGGCCGTACCATCCGTGAATTTGTGATCGGTGTGCTGTTCGTGCCGACCGCGTTCACCTTTTTGTGGATGACGGTGTTTGGCAACACCGCGATCTCGCTCGACCTTGGCTGGGCAGCCGGTGGCATCGCCAATGCGGTACAGGCGAACCTGTCTACTGCCTTGTTCAAGTTCCTGGAATATCTGCCCGCCGCCAGCGTGACCTCGACGCTGGCGATCGTATTGGTCGCCTTCTTCTTCGTGACGTCTGCCGATTCCGGAGCGCTGGTGATCGACACCTTGGCATCAGGCGGCGTGGAGGACACGCCTCGGTGGCAGCGTGTATATTGGTGCGTGTTGCTGGGGGTTACGGCGACCTTGCTGCTGGTGGCAGGCGGCCTTGGTGCATTGCAGTCGGCAACCTTGCTCGCTGCATTGCCCTTTTGTTTCATCATGCTGCTGCTGGCCGTCGGTCTTGTTCGTCAGACCAACGCCGATCTGGCAGGCGTGACTCTCCCGGGTGACATGAAGTCGGTCGGGGAGCGGATCAAGCGGCTGCTCATCCCGGCGCGTCGTGCCGATATTCTCCAGCAGCTTGTCGGCACCGGCGAACCGGCCCTGCAATCCGTTCGGGATGCGATGGAGAAGGAAGGCTGGCCGGCAAGCACGTTGGAAAGCGCCGAAGGCTCGGTCGAACTTACCATTACCGCGTCGGATGGCAGGCCCTTCGTCTATCGCCTGTCGCCACGATCGCGTCCTCTGGCCGCCTACACCGCGTTGGAGGCACCCGAGAGCCGCCGCAGCCTTGCATGGATGCTCGCAGCGCAGACCAACGGCGAAACTGGTTTTCGCGATCTGACCGGCTTCACTGCCGGGCAGATCGCTCATGATGTCCTGACGCAACTGGAACGGTGGCGTCATGCCGAAACCGCAATCGCGCGGAAGGCGTCGGTGCCGGATCGCTGAACGGCAGGCGCGGGGTTGTGAACGCGCCACCTATCAGGCAATACCCTGCGTGGGTGTTCGCAAATAGGTGATGCGGGCAGGTTCTAACGTTGGTCGGGCCGCCAACGGCGAACCCTTTTGCCTGGAGCAGCGGCTTGCCCGTGCCGACCTTCTTGTCCGCCGTTATTTGCGCCGTCTTCACAAGAACGGCCCCGCGCTCTGAGCCGCGTCCCGCTTCCTTGAATTCGAAAAGATCACGGGCGGCCGCCAATGGCCTTGCCCGCCGCTATCGAGGCGTGATCCGGCAAGTTGCATAAGGGAGCTGCGGATGGTGTTGCTGACCCTTATTGTCCTGCCGTTTGCCACGGTCATCCTGTTGATGCTGGCCCGGCACGCGTCGCGTCGCGCGCACATGCTGATCGCCGCAATTGGCAGTGCGGGCGGACTGGCCGTGTTGCTGTCGCAGGTAAGTGCTGTACTTTCCGGCCAAATCCTGACGGTGACGATCGCGTGGCTACCGGCCCTCGGCCTCAACTTCAGCCTGTGGCTCGACCCGCTGGCGCTACTGTTCGCCGGACTGATCCTCGCTATCGGACTGCTCGTCATCATCTACGCGCAAGGGTATCTGGCCAAGGGCGAGCCGACGGCGCGGTTCCTGTCGTTCCTGATGCTGTTCCAAGGGGCGATGGTCGGCATCGCCCTGTCCAGCAACGTGCTGCTGATGCTGGTATTCTGGGAATTGACCAGCTTGGCGTCCTTCCTGCTCATTGGCTTCTGGCGTGACCGGGCAGATGCGCGGCAGGGCGCTCGCATGGCGCTGACGATCACAGGCGGGGGTGGTCTCGCGCTGATCGCAGGCATGATACTGCTCGGGAAGGCTGCGGGCAGCTATGACTTGGCGACGATCCTGTCGCGGGTCGAATTGGTGCAGGCCTCGCCCTTCTACCCGGCGATCCTGATCCTGATCCTGGTGGGTGCCTTCACCAAGTCGGCGCAGTTTCCGTTCCACTTCTGGCTGCCGCATGCAATGGCCGCACCGACCCCGGTCAGCGCCTATCTCCATTCCGCGACAATGGTGAAGGCGGGCGTGTTCCTGCTTGCCAGGCTCTGGCCCGTGCTGGCGGGAAGCGAACTGTGGTTCGCCATCGTTGCGCCGGTCGGGCTGGTGACCATGCTCTTTGGCGCAGGCGTGGCGTTGTTCCGCTTCGACCTGAAAGCCATTCTTGCCTACTCGACGATCAGTCAATTGGGGCTGATGGTCATGCTGCTCGGCTTCGGCACGGGCGCGGCCGTGACGGCGGCGGTCTTTCACATCTTGAACCATGCCGCTTTCAAGGCGGCGCTGTTCATGCATGCGGGCATCATCGACCACGAAACCGGCACGCGTGACATTCGGCGCCTCAGCGGTCTGGCCGCAGTGATGCCGCTTACCGCGACGCTCGGGGTGCTGGCTGCTGCTGCAATGGCGGGGTTGCCGCCGCTCGGCGGGTTCATCTCCAAGGAGATGATGCTGGAGGAAAGCGTCCACACGACGTTGGCAGGGCAGGGGCTGTTGGTGCCCGTGCTGGCAGCGATTGGCGCGATGCTGTCAGCGGCGTACTCGCTGCGCTACGGCATAGCGCTGCATTTCGGCAAGCGATACGCTGGCAAGGCCGCCGCGCCCCATGATCCGGGAGCGATCCTGCTCGGGCCGCCTGCCATTCTCGGTGCGCTGGCTCTGGCACTCGGGCTATTGCCGATGATGTTGGCGGGCCCTTTGGTGGCCGCTGCAAGTGCGGCGGTGACGCGGGCAGCGAAACCGGAATTACATCTGGCGCTCTGGCATGGCATCAATCCTGCCTTGGCGATGAGCCTTGGCGCGGTGGCAATCGCGCTCGTGGTGCTTTCGCGTTATTCAGCCTTTGCCAGGGCGGTCGCTATCCTGCCGTCACTCGACGCCAAACGCCTGTTCGATAGGATTATGGCGGCATCGGTGGAACGGCTTCGTCATCTATCGAGCATCATCCACGTCGCGTCGCTGCAACGCTATCTATTGGTGCTGTTCGTTGTCGCGGTGGCGCTATGCGTCGATGCCGCATGGCGTTTCGATGTATTGGCGGGAACGCGTCCGAGCACATCCGCGTCTCCGGCGGCGATCGTCGCTTGGGCGGCGCTGATCATGGCGACGGTGGCGGTGTTGGTGACCGATCGGCAGCGTTATCTCGCACTGATATTCATCAGCGTCATCGGCCTGATCATGGCCCTGGCCTTCATCCACCTGTCCGCCCCCGACCTTGCCCTGACGCAAATCGCTGTCGAGGTGGTGACGATCCTGCTGATGCTGCTGGCACTGCATCTGCTTCCCGGCAATCCGCCGCGCCTCTCCAGCGTATCTCGTCGGGTTCGTGACGGCATGATCGCGGCGGTCGGCGGGATCGGCACCGGCTGGCTCGCCTGGGCGATCATGACGCGAGCAGCGCGCGAGGGGGTTTCGCGTTTCCATTGGGAAAACAGCTATTCGGGTGGCGGGGGTACCAACGTCGTCAACGTCACGCTGGTCGACTTCCGCGCCTTCGATACCATGGGCGAAATCACGGTTCTCGGCATCGCCGGGCTTGCGATCTTTGCGCTGCTCGAACCAGCTGCGCATGGCACTGCCGGTCGACGGTTGCGTGAATGGCGTTCCCGGGACCGCTTCTCGCCGGAGCGGCACCCGATGATGTTCGTGATGGCGACACGGTTGCTGCTACCACTCGCGCTGTTGGTTGGACTGTACATCTTCCTGCGCGGACATAATCAGCCGGGCGGTGGCTTTATCGCGGCTTTGGTCTTCTCCATCGCAATCTTGCTGCAATATCTGGCTTCCGGTTTCGATTGGACCGATGCGCGGCGACGGATCGGAGAACATCAGCTCATCGGATTGGGCGTGCTGATCGCGGTGGCGACGGGCCTTGGTTCGCTGCTGTTCGGAGCACCGTTCCTGACGAGCAGCTTCGGCCATTTTCATCTGCCGCTGATTGGCGAGTTTGAGCTCGCCACGGCGACGCTGTTCGATCTTGGCGTCGTCTGTGTCGTGGTCGGCGCGGTAACGATGGCGCTGGCGCAACTCGCCCATGTCGCGCAGCGGGCCGCCAAGCACGATGGGAATGATGCCGCATGAGCCTTGAATTCCTCGTGGCTTCCGCCATCGCCGTGCTGGTTGCGGGTGGCATCTATCTGGCCTTGCGTGGCCGAACCTTTCAGGTGGTGCTGGGGCTGACGCTGCTGTCCTATGCGGTCAATCTGTTTCTGTTTGCGATCGGGCGGCTCATCGTTGATCGGCCACCGCTCTATGCCAAGGACGTGGTTGAGCATGCCGATCCACTTCCCCAGGCGCTCGTCCTGACCGCGATCGTGATCACCTTTGGCATGACCGCCCTGACCGTGATCCTGTCCTTGCGCAGCTTCCTCGAAAGCGGGTCGGACCAGGTCGATGGTATGATCAAGACAGACGGGGAGGGCGCATCGTGATCCTTCTCGACCATCTGTCGATCACACCGATCGTCATCCCGGCGGTGATCGCGCCCGTTACGATGTTGCTCATGCGCCGGCATAAGACGGCCGCGGTGGCCGTGTCGCTTGCGGGTTGCGCCGCTATGCTGGTCGCGGCAATCGCCGCGTTTGCGATAGCGCAGGATGATGTTATCCGTAGCTATATGCTCGGCGGCTGGCCGGCGCCGTTCGGAATCGTCCTGATACTCGACCGTCTTGCCGCGATGATGCTGGTGCTGGTGGCGGTGCTGGCAATGAGCGTCTTGGTCCACGCGATCATCACCGGCGCCGACCAGCGGGGCTGGCATCTCCATCCGCTGTTCCATTTCCAACTGATGGGACTGAACGGCGCATTCCTGACCGGCGACCTGTTCAATCTTTTCGTGTTCTTCGAGGTGCTGCTGATCGCCTCCTATGGCCTGATGCTGCACGGACAGGGCGCACTGCGTCTCAAGGCCGGGGTTGCGTATGTCGTCGTCAATATCGTCGGGTCCGCGCTGTTCCTGATCGCGCTGGGTCTGCTCTATGGTCTCACCTCGACGCTCAACATGGCGGATTTGGCCGTCAAGGTCGCACTGCTCGGGCCAGCGGATCAGGGGCTGCTCCGCATTGCCGGGCTACTGCTCATGACGGTGTTCGGCCTGAAGGCGGCGGTGGTGCCGATCCATCTCTGGTTGCCGCGCACCTATGCCGCCACGATGCCGGTGGTGGCCGCCCTGTTTGCGATCATGACCAAGGTCGGCGTCTACGCAATGATCCGCACCGTGCCGTTGATCTTCGGCGCACAGGCGGGTGCCGCGTCCTGGGTGCCTGCACCCTATCTGCTGCCCGCCGCCATCCTTGGGGCTGTTATCGGCTTTGTCGGGATACTGGCAGCACGCGGGATGCGCGAACAGGCGGCGTTTGCGGTACTGGCGTCCACGGGCACGCTGCTTATGCCCGTATCCTTATGGCAAGAGGTGACGCTGGCGGCCGCGCTCTACTATATGGTACAGGCGACGCTGGCGGGAGCGGCCTTGTTCCTCGTCGCCGATGTAACGATGCGGCGTCGCGGCCAATATGCCGACGCGATCGTGCCGAGCCCGCACTTTGCCGGGCAGGATATGGCTGGGCTACTGTACCTCGTCGCGGCGATCGCGGCCGTGGGGCTGCCGCCACTGGCAGGGTTTGTTGGCAAGTTGCTGATCCTTGACGCGAGTTTTGCCATTCCAGGGTGGCAGGCGATCTGGGCGACGATCCTCGCAACCACGCTCGTCGGTGTCATCGGTTTTTCGCGCAGCGGCTCGACCCTGTTCTGGAAAGCCGCACCGGAGTACGCCGACGCCATCGCAGCTTCCCGCCGGGCAAACGCCGAGTTCGTCGCGCCGATCATGCTGCTTGCGATGTTGGTGTTGCTCACCATAGCGGCGGGGTGGGTGACGACACAGACACGCGCCACCGCCGTGCAGGTCATGGCTCCTGATCGTTATGTTACGGCCATATTGGGAGCGACGCTATGAAGCGCCTGTTGCCCCATCCAGCGCTCTCGGCGATGCTGCTGGCCGTTTGGCTGGTGATGGTTAACAGCATTACGGTCGGGGGCGTGGTACTGGGCGGGATCTTCGCGCTGATCCTGCCCAAATTCACACAGCCTTTCTGGCCGGACCGGCCCCGGGTGCGTTTCGGCAGCGCCCTTGCGGGCTATCTGGCCATCGTAGGGCTCGACATCATTCTCGCGAATTTCCAGGTTGCGTGGGTGATCCTGTTTCGGCGCAACCGCGATTTGCATGCACGCTGGTTGATCGTGCCGATCGACCTGGCCGCGCCGGAGGCGATCACCATGCTGGCTGGCACGATCAGCCTGACGCCCGGCACCGTATCCTCGGACGTTTCGGCCGATGGGCGTTTCCTGCTGGTCCACGCGCTCGATGTCGCCGACGAGGCGGCGGAGGTCGCACGGATAAAGGCACGCTACGAAGCACGTCTGCAACGGATTTTCGCATGATCGACATCGCGCTCCGTATGGCGGCTGGCTGCATCGCGCTTGCCTTGCTGCTGAACATGTGGCGGCTGCTCCGTGGACCTGCACTGGGCGACCGGATCGTCGCACTCGACACGATGGTCGTCAACGCGATCGCGTTGATCGTCCTGATCGGTATGAACGGCAACAACGACACCTATTTCGAAGCCGCTCTGTTGCTGGCGATGGTCGGATTTGTCGGCACCATCGCCTATTGCAAATTCATCCTGCGCGGGGACATCGTCGAATGAGCATCATCGCCGACATCGCCATCGTCGTGCTGTTGCTTCTGGGCGCCGGCTTCGCACTTATCGGAAGTTGGGGCCTGGTCCGCCTGCCATCGACCATGGAGCGGCTGCATGGGCCGACCAAGGCAACGACGCTCGGCCTTGGTGCGCTTCTCCTTGCCTCGGTCATCTATTTCCAGGCGCGGCTGGGCATCTGGACCGCGCATGAACTTCTGATTTCGCTGTTTCTTTTCATCACCGCGCCAATTTCGGCCAACATGATCGCCAAGGTACACCTGCACCGGCTTCGCACCGGTCGTGAAACCGACGGTATCGCTGGCCCACCGCCTCGCCCGAGCGAAGAAGGCGATTGGGCGACCTTCGAGGCGCCGAGGCAGGGTACACCTGCATGAACCGCCAAGAACTGACCCGGCGTTGTGGAGATTAACAGCCAAATGCCTGATTGTCAGCTTTATCGACGCGGCCGCACGCCGCTTTGGCTAGCCTTGTCATGGCGAGCCTTGCTCGCTTTAGCGCTTATCAGCATCGCGCTGGCAGTTCATCGGTTCGATCGCGACGGCCTTCGCCAATCCTCGGGCGAGGCGGTCACCTTTGCCGACATCCTCTATTTCACCATGAACACCGTCACGACCGTCGGATACGGCGATATCGTGCCGGTTACCCAACAGTCGCGACTGTTCGATACTTTCGTCTTGACGCCAATCCGGCTGTTCGTGTGGCTCATCTTCTTGGGGACGGCTTACGATTTTTTGCTCAAGCGTGTGTGGACGCGGTGGCGTATGGCCGTACTCCAGAGGCAGCTGCCTGATCATGTCGTGATCGCAGGCTTCGGCAACAGTGGATCCGAGGCAACAACCGAACTGATCCGTCGGGGCGCCCATCCTGACACGATCGTCGTCATAGACAACAATCCTGCGGCGCTGCGAAACGCGGAAGCGCTGGACGTAGCTGTTCTGACCGCACGCCGCATCGCGCCGTTCCTCACGATCAGCAGCGTGATTTGCTCGCTTGATAACGAGGCGATTGCACGGCAGGCTGGGGCCAATACCGTCATCAACCGGCCAAGTTTTGCTGGCTTGTTGCTGGCCGGCTCGGCCCATGGCATGCATCTGGCGGATTACATGGCCGATCCAGCGGCAACGGACGGTCGGATTTTGCTCCGTGAGTGAGCCTCCAGCTTGAACTCGCGGCTGAACTTCCGTTGTTGCATTCACACCCGACCGTGCCAAAACACCTTAACTCAGTGTCCAAGAATCCGGCAGCATATCACGTACCGTGCAATCACTTCAGGACGGTTGGTCTGATCCAGTTCGAACTTGGATAAGTTAAACCTTCAGCCAAACAAGCGATGTCTCGGATGCCTTTGCATTCTGAAGAACAGTCGCGCCTGCCGGATCGATTGCCCCGTCCGCAATTGGAAAGTCTCGGACGGGCCCGTCGATGCGGTTCATCCTTGCGTAGTAGGGCACGGCACGGAAGGACGATCCATCTGCCCAATGCCCATCCACCGTCATGACGCCCCCTAAGAGATCGCGACGCCACGAGACCTTCAGCGCGCCTCGCCCAAGCGAGCCGGTCACGTCCGGCTGGTCCGCGCGTTCAGCAGAATAGACGATCGGACCATAGCGTAGCGCGACCTGTCCGCGCGTCGCGCTTACCTCGTCACGTGCCAGCACGCGCTGGACCTTCAACGGCAGTTCGAATGCAACGCGATCACCCGCCGTCCATTCGCGTCTGATCACCGCATAGCCGTTCTCGACCGTGAAGGGCATCGGCGTGCCATTCACGGTAAGCCGAGCCAGTCCGTTTACGACCGGAGTCGCGGTGTAGAGCGCGCTCGTCGTCCGATCCGGGACGCGAACATGCAGCGCGAAGGTCGTAGGTTCCTTCGGATTGACCAACATCGAGACATCACCTGACCAGGGGTAGTCGGTGATCTGCACCATTTCGACGGGTGTGCCACCGACATCGCCGACGTCGATGCGGCTACCGACGAACAAATTTACGAAAAGGCTATGATCACCCTTCGCATACGCCCAGGTTGGCAGCATCAGAAGCGTACGCGGGATATTGCCCACGCAGCATGGACAGCTGTGCCAACGGGCTCTTTCCGTGCCTGCCAACGGATTGGTATAGCAGAAACTCCGACCGTCTAAGGCCACGCCACCCAAGAGCGCGTTGTACATGGTCTCTTCATAGAGATCGACGTAGCGTGCCTCATGATAGGCAAGATTCATCTTGTACTGGAAGAAGATGAGGCCGCAGCTCGAGCAGCTCTCGCAATAAGCGTCATGACGTAGGCCATAGTCTTCGCCGAAGCCTTCGGCCGTATCGCCGCTGCCGACGCCGCCCGTTACATAATACCGCCGATTGACCATGTTGTCCCAAAGTGAAGCAACCGCACTTTGATAGTCCACGTCGCTCGTTTCGGCGGCCACATCCGCCATGCCCGAATAGAAGTACATCGCGCGCACGGCGTGACCGACCGCTTCGTATGCTGAGTGGCGGGAACATGGCTCTGGTCGTACCGGGTGCCGCCCTCGCGCGAGTCGATGAGGAAGCGGGCGAGGGCGACATAGGCGTCACCACGACCGTTCCCCTCCATGTCGTTGACGAAGCGACCGAAGCGCACCAAGGCCTGCTCCATCTCCTGATGACCATCGAACCAGCGCTTCTTGCCCGGGCCGATATGCGCCACCCAGCAGTCGGCCAGCTTCTTCGCAGCGTCGTAGAGACGGAGGTCTCGGCCACCGGTCAGGGTATGGTGGTTGATCGCTGACTCGATGAAATAGCCTGCGACGTAGCCCTCGTGCCCGGTTCGCTGAGCCGGTATCCAGCGCTCCGGCCACGTCTTGCGATCGGCAAGCGTGAAGGCGGTCTGAAGATAGCCGTCGGGTTCCTGCGCGGCCAGGATGATGGGAATCCAGCGTTCGAGGGTGGATCGCATATGATCCTGTGCGGAGAGTATCTTGGGATCGCCGCCGGCGTCGATCATGAGCGCCAGGCACATCGATTCAACCGTCTGATGGACCCATGCGTTGGAGAAGACATAGCCCTTATGCGCGCCATGCTCCTCGCCGCGCAGTGCCTTGGCGGCTTCCACGAAGTTGTCGATACCACCTTGCCCTGTCGGGAGGTCGGTCCGCTCACAATAGGCAATGCAATGCGGGATCCAGTTGACGATCAGGGCCTTAACCCGTCCATTCCAGAGCGGATTATCGACCGCGTATGGCGTCGTATAGACGACATTCAGGCGGCGTTCCGGTGGAGGAGCCACGACGCGTACGCGGACGCGCGAGGAAACAGGCTTGCCGGCGGACATGGTTGTCACCCGCAGCACGTATTCGCCAATCTCCGAGAAACGCGCGCGTGTTTTGGCTGCGGTGGCATCCTCGAACGTCGCCTCGCCCGGGCCGCTCTCCTTGTTCCAGCGCAGCACGTCGCCCTTGCCGGCTTCGAACCGGCCAACTTGTGCGGAGAGATAGGTGCTCCCACTAAGAACCACGCTGCGATCGATCCCCGCATCTACGACCGCAGGCAGCACGGGCTGCGTTCCTGCAGGCCGCACCCGCCAGCGTCTGACACCGATTGACCGTTTGCCGCCGGGCTCGATCTCTAGCCGAAGTCGCTCGGTGCGAATGGGGGCGAAGCTCAGGCTGTTGAAGCGATCGCCCGCCACCCCGAGCGACTCCTGCGCCGCGACAGCGACGAAGCCGCCTCCATTCCAGTACAGCAATCGTGCCGCACTCGGCAGGCCGATGACCTCGCCATCGTCTCCCCAATATAATTCAATACGATCCGTCGTGATGGCAGACGGCCAGCTGAGCTCCAGCCATTGCGCCACCGGATGGTACCAGACGGCCCACATGCCGCTCGCCATGTCGTTTGACGCGGCTGGGACTTCAGCGCGCAGGATGCTGTCGATCGCCAACCCACCGGAAATACTGCTGGCGCAAGGGGTGGCAACGACTGCCAGATCGAGTTCGGGCCGCTGGGCTGCGCCAGCACGAGCCGCGAGCGGAAGCATGGCAGCCGCCGCCACACCCGTGAGAAGGCTCCGCCGGTTCGGGTGCAGGTTGCAGTTATGGCGGGGGGAGCCCTCGACCTGCATGGTCATCATCCTTTTCAAATCAGTCTGGGATCGCGACGAACAGAGAACGGAAGCGTCGCGCTGTGTGCCGTGGTTCTTATTCGTCGAGGAGCGCGGCAGATTGCCGAAGCAGCGTCATCGCGTTCTGCACGGCGCGTCTGGCGCTGGCGGGATTCTCCAATACGCCTGCCGATGTGAAGATGGGCATACCAAACACCGCGAGATGCGCTCGTGCGCGATCGATCAGGTCCACGGCTGCTTCATGCGGGCTGTCGCGCAGATCAGATTTCGTCAACGTCGTCATCATGCTTGCAAACCCTCTCGTAAATTTGATCGGATGGGTGCTGTCGTCGTCCCGCCGGGACAGCGCACACGTCATCAGGTTCGCTGTCCGCGGGCGGCGAAGCGTTGCCGGGCAGTAGCGATGTCTCTCATCGCGAGATCGCGAAATGCGGTGAAGGTATCGTCGACGAAGGTGATCGTTGGGATCTGAGGCTGATCGGGACGGACCGGCCGATACGAGCGAAAGCCGATCTCGTGCACGCCGCTGGAGCCCCGCCCCGGAGCGGGATGGCTGAGATGGTCGAAGGAGGCAACGGTTCCGAAGCTCGCCTGCGGATACAGCGGATACCGCGTGACGTGATTCATCGGGATGAACCCCATCTGCGCGTCGTAAACCATTTCTGCGATCGGCGGGACGGCGGGATGCGAAGCGGCGAGTTCCTCAACGAGCATCCGCGTGCCCAGCATCAT
This sequence comes from Sphingomonas sp. GM_Shp_2, assembly GCF_026540875.1. NCBI lineage: Bacteria > Pseudomonadati > Pseudomonadota > Alphaproteobacteria > Sphingomonadales > Sphingomonadaceae > Sphingomonas > Sphingomonas sp. GM_Shp_2. The sequence goes on along the minus strand of NZ_JALNUQ010000032.1, from coordinate 16,436 downwards.
GTCGCCGGCAGTGTTGTTCTCCCACAGGCCGCAGATGTCGAGGAAATAGGCGTCGATCGGATAGCGTGACAGCATGTCGGCGATCCGACCGCGCAGGTGATCGCGCCAGCTCTTCACCGCCAGGTTCATGAACACCATGGTGGTGTCGCCCTTGCGGTCGCCGTCCCAATCCACATAGTCCGAGGCGAAGGGTGCGCCATATATGGTGCGCACTTGAGCATCGGCGATCCGATCGAAGCCCGGCCACGCCGGGTTGGCGATGTTGCTGCCGAACATCAGCGCGAAGCGGAAGCCGAGTTTGCGGCCTTCGGTCAGCAGCCGGTTGAAGCCCATTTCTCCACCGGCATCGGCGCCGATCCGGAACTCGGGATAGTCCCAATAGTAGCGTGCGTCCCAGCCCGGCAGGAATATCAGCACGTTCCGAGGATCGATCTGCCTGGCCGTCCAGCGTAGGATTTCGAGCTGGCGTGCGAAATCATTGTGCACATAGCCGGTCCAGTGTTCACCATGCAGCGACAGGACGAGCGCGACCTCTTTCATCCATCCGGGCGCATCAGTACGCGAAGCGAAATCCGGCAATCGGTAGGCGGCGCGCACCGCATCGAAATGCGGCCGTGCGACGCCTGCAAAGTCGGGTGCGCTGGCGATCCGCCACTGGCAGGTGGTCACCTCTCCGCGCCGATCCCAGCCGGCCTGTTCGTAGAGCAGTTCGACCTTGTAGCCATCCGGGCCGGGGAAGAAGGCGAAGCGGGCCGGGCGCACCTCGGTCTGGAGCGCAGAGATGCCCCAGACACGCTGGTCCTTGCCCTCGATCGCCAGCAGCGGCGTCGCCATGCCGCCCATCAGTGCGGGATATTCGAACACGCGTTCGTCTTCCCCCACGTCATCCCAGTCGTTCGCGCCGACAGACAGCCGCCCACGGGGAAGGCCGCGTACGATCGTCTTGATCGCCTTGATCGGCTGATCGAGGCGCGCCGCGACGGTCCACTCGATCGCGCCGGTTGTTGTCCTGGTCAGCGTCGCGGTCAGCGATCCGGCGCGTGTGCGGGTGCCGCCCGCCCACGTGAAACCCGTCGCGTGGAGTTCCAGCGTGTCGCCTTTCCGCCGCACGGACACCTGTGCGGGATCGACACCGTATGCATTTTCGAAGCTGATCACCTCAAACCCGAATTGAAGCCCGCCGAAATCCACCGAAGGTTCGGGGTTGGAGAAGCTGAACTTCATCAGCGCCGCGCCCTTGGGCGGCGTGTTGACGCCATCGGTGGATACGAGAAGCCGCAGTCCGGCGGGGTTGGCCCGCTTCGGCTGCACTGCGCCGGCCGTCGCTGCGCCAAGCGCTGCGGCAGAGGCAGCCGTCCCCGCTAGTACCGCGCGACGGGGAATGGAGGCGAATATTTCGGAAGAACGGTCTTGCATATGTCCTCGCTTGCAATCGGGATCCGCCCGGCCGCGCGGTTGGGCGTTCAGATGCCGCCACCCAGCTTGATCTGGACGCCGGCCAGAATGCGGCGGTTCTCCAGCGCATTTTGCGCGAAGTACCGCGTGTCTTGGAACGATCGACGGATCAGGGATTGGGTAAGATTCACGCCGCTGACGATCAGGTTCACCTTGGGCGTCAGTGCGTAGATCAGGTTCGCATCCAGCTGACCGAACGGAATGCGATAGTCTGGCTGACCCGCCGCGTTGCCGCTTGCGGCTTCGAGCAGCCGGCTGCGCCACACCCAATTCACGTTCGCGCTGATGCCGTATTTGTTGAAGAAGCCGGAGATCTGGTAATTGTGCTTCGTGATCTGCTCATAGGGCACGACGATGCCGGCATTGTTCGGCGCGCGCGTGCCATTGACATAGGTGTAACTGCCCTGCACGCCGAGACCGGAAAGCGCGCCCGGCAGGAACGAGAAGGTCTGGCGGTACCCGACCTCCGCACCAGCGACATAGCCCTTGTCCAGGTTCTGAGGACGGGTGATCAGGAAACTCTGCCCCCCGATGATCTGGGTAACAGTCTCGTTCCGGATGAAGCCGCGCACGTCCTTGTAGAAGCCAGCAACGTACACGCTGTTGTCTCGGCCGAAATAATGTTCGAGCGAGGCGTCAAACTGATCGGCGCGCAGCGGCATCAGATCTGGATTGCCCGACGCCCCCGTATTGTTCGCCGTGGTGCCGCCCAGGCTCAGCGTTGCAACGGGAGCAAGTTGTCCGAAGGACGGACGCGTCAACTGCTTTGAATAGGCCAGACGTAGAAACAGCTCAGGCGCTAGGGTGAAGCGCAGGTTTACGCTGGGCAGCACGTCGACATATGACGTGGTCCGGCTGTCGGGCACCAGCGTACCGTTGGGCTGGGTCAGCGTCGCATCGATCGACAGGTCCGTCTTTACGATCCGCACGCCGACATTGCCGTCCACCGGCAGCCCGACGATCGGGAAGGCGAAGGTCGCCATGCCGTAGGAAGTATAGCTTTCCTCCTTCCCCGAATATGCTTGCGCCGGATTCAAGGGCACAGCGCCAGCCACACCGAAAAACGCGCGCGACTGCGCGAGGCCCCCTCCGCGCAGCGCTCGGTAGCTGAAGGTCGCCCAGCGGCGCTGCTCGAGGCCGTCGTTCTTATACAGATCGTCCGGCGTCAGTTCGACGAACGGGTTGGACGTCACCGAAGGCAGCGTGGTGGGAAGGTTCGCGGGACGGAAGCCCGTCTGCCGATCCACCGAGCGGCGATCATAGCGGACGCCGAACTGCAACGTACGGATCGCCCCGTCGAAGGCGTAGGTGCCGTCCAGTCGTGCTGCCAGATCGTCGCCGTTCTCGTCGTTCCGATATTCGTTGAAGCCGGTGTAGCGGTAGTTCGCCAGAACCGTCGGATCTACGCCGGTCAGCACTGCCCCCGGAAAACTGGAACCGGCGTCATAGGCCACCTGCGGCGCCGTCGTTTGCATCGCGAGGAAACCGCCTGAATTGCGGTTCGTGGAACGGGTGTAGGCGACGTCGGCTACGACCGTTGCTCGATCATCCTTCCACGTTGCGTTGTAGCCGACCTGCAGCGCATCGAGAGAGCCGCCGAATGTGCTGGTGGACGATTCGACCGGAACGTTGGTGTAGCGGCCCGAGCGGAAGATGTTCGAGCTGTCATAGACGCTGAACGGCAGGACGGCCGTGCCCTGATTGAGGAACGCGCCAAGATTCTGCAGCCCGCCCTGGTTGACGCTATCGTTGTAGAGCACGTCCACCACCATTTCCAGCGAGGGGGACGGGCGCCATTGCAGCGATCCGTAGACTGTCGTCAGCTCCTTGGTATTTTCGAAATAGCGTTTCCACACGTTGGTCGGCGCATTGATGCCCGCCGCCGCGCCGGTGGTCGGTGTCCGGTTTCCGTCTGCGGTGAGCAGGTGCAGCGCGTTGCGCTGGCGCTGGAAACTGCCGCCGACCATGACGCCGACATCGCCGATGCCCGTCTCCCAGCGATTGCCGATATAGCCCGAGATTACCGGATCGATCTTGTCGTCCAGATTCGTGTAGACGCCCTTTGCGGTAAGAGACCCTGCATAGCCGTCAAAGTCGAACGGGCGGCGCGTACGGAAGTCGATTACGCCTCCGATCCCCCCCTCGATCTGGTCCGCCGTTGGCGTCTTATACACGGCCACGCCTGAGACGAGATCACCGGGAAGCGTCGCGATATCGAAGTTGCGGCCGAGCGCGCTGGGAAAGTTGCGGCCGTTCAGACGGTTCTCGGTCTGGCTGAGGCCGCGGATGGAGACGATGCCGCCGCCGCCGCCCTGCGACACTTGGAGGCCGGGCACCCGGCGCACGATGTCGATGAGGACGGTATCGGGAATATTGCGCAGGTCCGTTGTCGTCAGGACGCTGACCGACTGCGGTGCATCGCGCTTGATCTGGCTCGTCGTGCTAAAGCCGAGCCGCTGCCCGGTGACGACGATGTCGGCGACGTCCTGATCGACTGCGCCTTGCGGATCGGCGGCTTGGCCGGCAACTGGCGGCGCCGTGGCCGGTGCATCCTGCGCGACGGCGCTCGTACCGACTGCTACGCCCAGGATGGCGGTAGACAGGAGAAGTGCGCTCCGCAGCGCATGGTGATGTGACGGGATCTTCATGGCAACATTCCCCCCTTTCCAGACGCCGAAGCGCTGGATTGCGTTGTTGATTTCAGGATGTGGTCGACGTGGACGCCCCGGCGATCAGCCGTCTGGGTCGTGACCGCTGTTCATGGTGAGGATCCGAACTGGACGGTCAGGCCGAGAAGCACCCGACGACTCTCGACAAATACCTGGTTCAGGGCGGCTCGGGTGGCATAGTATTCGGTCGTGCGCCGCTTCAGCGCGTTCAGCACACTGGCGGTGACACTGATCTGCGATGACAGCGGATAGCGGAGGTTGGCATCCAACTGGCCGTAAGGATCCCGGTACAGTGGACGTCCCAGCTCATCGCCGCGCGACACCTGAAGGATGCGGCTACGCCATATCCACGAAACGCCGGCGGTGATTCCGTCGCGCTCGTACCGTGCGGTCAGCGTGTAATTGTGTCGCGACATCTGCTCGAGGGGGACCTGGTAGCCGGCCCCATTGTCGACGGTGAAGCTATTGATCCCGGTATAGCTCGCCTCGACGCCCAGGCCACCGAACGCCCCCGGCAGGAAGGTTAGGCGCTGCGCATAGCCAACCTCCACACCGCCGACCCAGCCATCGTCGGCGTTGACCGGCCGACTGATGAGGAAGGCGCGGCCGTCGATCAATTCGGTGGCGGCCTGCGTTCTGATGAACCCGGCCACGTCCTTGTAGAACACCGCACCATACAGGCTGCCGCCATCCTCGAAATACCATTCGAGCGCGGCATCGAGCTGCGTGGCACGCAGCGCGTCCAGACGCGGGTTGCCCGCCTCGCCGACTGCGTTGACGAAGTCGATGGTGACGGTCGGCGCAAGCAGCGTGAACGCCGGTCGCGTGATCTGCCTCGATCCGGCTACACGCAGGTACAGGCGTCTGCCCAGTTCCGCACGCAGGTTGATGCTGGGCAGGAGGTGACCGTATTTCCGCGTGACTGTCGAAGGGGTAAACGCCTCGCTGCCCGGAACACCGATGCTCAGACTGGTCTCGGCGTAGCGGAGACCCGCGTTGCCGGCCACTGGAATGCCGCCGACCGCCTCGTCGAAGATCGCTTCGGCATAGCCGCTCGCGATCGTCTCTACCGCATGCGCGCGGGCATCCGGTCGGAACGCGGGCCCATCGGGAGCAAGCGCAAAGGCGGTGCGGATTCGTGCCAGCCTCTCGCCTTGCAGAGCGGATGCGGTCGGAGCAATCCAGCGCGACTGGGGATACGCCTTGTCGAACAGCTTGCCACCGAACGGCGAAGCCACCGCGTCGTCCTGCAACACGGTCGCCATCGACGGCGCCGGTGCGGACTGCGTGGCGATCTCGCGCCCCACGGTCCGGCGGGCGACCCGTACGCCAAGCTTGACCGAGTCGATCAGGCCGCCCATCGCATAGGAGCCGTCGAGCCGCGCCGCCGTCTCGCGATTGTCGTCCGCCAAAGCGATGTCGCCATAGGCGTTCTCTGTCCACAAGGCGCGCTGCGCGGAATCGGCACCGCCTACGGTGAAGCGCGGCACTCCGCTCGAAATTGCGTAGTCGACCATCGGCGCCCGTGCGCCGAGCGACAGCGTTGCGGTGCCGTACCGGAACCGGGTCTGCGTATGCGATCCTTCCAGAAGGACGGTCAGCGAGCCGTTGCGGTAACGCCCACCCAGACCATACTGGTAGACTTCCAGATTTCCCCGGCCGCGGCTGGCGCTCGACACCAGCGGCACCGCATTCCAGCGGCCGGCGCGAACGATCGCCTTACCCGGCACGCGGTCGTAGGGGCCCGAGGCCACGCCCGCCGCCAGATCCGCGGACAGCGACGTGTTGGTGAAGTCGAGCGCACTTCGATTGTAGAGCAGATCTCCCGTGATCTCGATCGTGGCGCCCGGTCGCCACTGCGCCGAGCCATAGCCCGTCGTCAGGGTCTTCGTGCCCCGTAGGTAGCGCTTGATTGCATTGGCCGGAGCATCGATCACGTCACCGCCGGTAGTCGACTGCATCAGGTTCGTATCGGTGCGGAATATGTCGCCGCCTACGTCCTGCGCCTGCCGGCTGGCGCCTACCAGCAGGCCAATTTCGCCAATCGCTGTCATCGTATGCCCGCCCAGATGCCCGGACACATAGGGGCGTGCCCGATCGTCCAAGTCGCCACGGGCAATCCTGGCGCTGAGCGATGCCTGAGGCGCCTCGGCATCGAATGGACGCCGCGTATGGAAGTCGATCACGCCGCCGATCCCGCCCTCGATCTGGCTGGCCGACGGCGTCTTGTACACGTCGATGCCCGAGACGATATCGGCGGGTAGCGCCGCAATGTCGAAGCCGCGAAAGAGCGTACTCGTCAGATTGCGACCGTTCAGCCGGTCTTCGATCTGGCTGAGCCCGCGAATGGTGACGATGCCACCCGCTGCTCTGGGGGATATCTGAATGCCTGGAATGCGGCGGACGATGTCGGCCAGAGAAGTATCCGGCAGGTTGCGGATCTGGGCATCGGTCAGCACGCTCACCGACTGGCGCGATCGTCTCATAACGTCGGTGGCCTCGCCGCCGTCCAGCCGCGTCCCGATGACGACGATCTCCGGATCGGCCGGCGAGGCTGGTGCCGGAATCGTCACGAGAGAACGCGGCGCGGCAGTTGGGGGCACCGGCACGATCACGTAACCTTTGTCGACCGCTCGCGCGGTAAGACCCGTGCCATTCAGAAGCCGGGCGAGCGCGACCGTCGGATCCAGTCGGCCGATGACCGGCATCGACATCTTGCCCCGTGTGAGGCGGGAGGAGAACGCGACCTGCTGGTTCGTCTGGCGAGAGAACAGGCGAAGAGCGCGACCCAGATCGATGCGACCGATCCTGATGTCGCGCGGTGCCTGGGCAGCTATTCGAGCATGCGACGGCTCAGGCGTTGCCGCCGCGAGCACGCTCAACATGCCGAGTATCCTGCCCATCAGGCGCGCCTTCCCCTCCGTTACCATACCCCGCTCCGGTCTGACGCCGTGGCGAGTATATAGACGTAGACGCACCGATCGCGAAAACCCGTAATACCCTGAGTAAATTATTTTGATGGTTGCCGGGCGCCCTCGTCGCGGCGCTCGTTCTCAGAAATTGTGTGTGCCACCGCCTTCAGAAAGCCAGCCCCATCATCGGTCCGGAATGAGCCGCTGATGCGAAGTCCTCGCCCCGGCGTGGTCAGCCGAACCGGATCCTTCTGATACCGATTGATTTCAGCTGCAGCTTCCTCGAGCAACACGTCGTCAAACGTCAGCCACCCGTCACGCCAGCTGGTAAGCGCACCGGGATCTGGCGTAGATGACATGCGCGAAGCGCCCCGCCTTAGAACCAGAACGTTGCCGGGCTCGATATTCATCTGCTGCTCCTTGGGGCCACGGACAGCGGCAGGCGCACGTTCTGCCAGTATCGCGACTTCGTGACCCCGAATACGCACGTTGACGTCCCCTGCGGTGGTCAAGACCACACCGTCGCCGAACGCGAGCTTCACGGGGCGCTGCCCGGCGCTGACATAGGCCTGCCCGGTCACGTTCAGCGTCGCGCCGTCGATATCCAGCCGAGACGAGGTGTCCAGTTCGGCCTGACCACCCCATGCCAGCGAGATCCTGCGACTTTCGCCCACCCCCGTCCGAAAGGTGCGCTGGTGGACTTGGGGGGACGGTCGTTCCGACGGAGGCAGCCAGCCCTTAAGCGTCATCGCGGCCACCGGCGCGACGCAAACGGCGCACACCATCGCGACAGCACCCGCACGACGACGACGCGGTCGTACGGCAGGCAGACGTGACAACGCTGCCTCGCTGAGGGCGCGAAGTTCCGGCGCCTTTGCCGACGACCGTACCATCGCATCCGTCCGCTCTACGGCGTCGTATGCCGCCCGATGCTCGCCACGCATCTGCAACCAGGCGGAGAAAGCCGCCCTCACGTCATCGCCGGAAGGCCCGCCGGGTGCTTCCGACAGGCGTGCATGCCAATGCGCCGCCTGCTCCAGATCGCCGAGCGTCACTATCGGAAATCCACCAGTTGCTCGGCCAGGTAGGCGAGCGCGCGGGAGTGATGCTTTTCCGCGGTGCTCAGCGATATCTGCATTGCCGTAGCGACATCGGCCATCTTTAACCCCCGTAAAGTCCGCAACGCGAAGACGTCGCGTGTCCGTTCCGGCAGATCGAGCAATGCTGCTTGCATCCGCTCGGCCATGGCCTTGCCATCTAAGACGCGCTCAATCGATAAACCCGTATCTGGCACATCGTCCGTCAATTCGCCGTGACTATGCGTGTAGCGTGCTTTATGCCTTCGATGATGATCTATAAGTACGGAGCGGGCAACGCTGAGCAAGTAACGGCCGGGATGATCAAAATTTATTGGAACATCAGCCTTGGTCAGCTTGAGATAGACATCCTGAACTAGATCAGGGACGTCCGACTTATTCGACGCATGACGGTCGAAAAATTGCACCAAGGCTTTGCCGTGGTCTTGAACTAGGCTGGCAATTCGCAAGCCAAGCTGAGCTGGCGTAAACTCAGACAAAATCCCACATAACCTTATCTGGCCGATCTCAGGAATTCCGCACAGATCCCGTCATAAACAAGTTTCGTCGGCGCTTCCAATCGGATTTGATAAGGTAAATCGATGGTTTCCACCATATCCATGACCAAACACATTTTGCCAATACGAGGTTAAAGGCACAAAAGCCATCCGAGCAGGCGTTTCTATTTTACAAAAAGACTATATATTTTCAATGACTTGGCTTGTATAACTAAAGAAGCGTGGCGGCGCCTGAACAGGTCCGATTGCTTTTGGAACAACGGAGGCGCTAGGGTCAGATTGCTGGCGGCCCCGCCATATGCGGACATTTTCGCGCTGAAAATGGTGTGCGCGCTTCATATCGTATTTAAAAGCCACGTCTTTGAAACGGCTTGAGCGGTTGGTGACACTATGGGGATGCGAACACGCCCAAGAAGCATTAGAGAGCAATATAAAGCAAGTAAGTGGTTAAAAGCGCCGGTCCGGCGTGCTCTGCTATGCTCCTGAATGCGCCGCAGCTTCCAGGCTACCTCTCACAACTATTTATCCGCGGTCGAACTCTTAGGACGGGGAAAGCCGCGAACATCATCTGCAGCTTCGGTTGTCTAGGTGAGTCATGGCGACACCACTTCCAATATTGGTAGTGTAGAATTGGATCAGCGGAAGACGCTGTCAGACTAAAATTACCTACGCCGGTCGTCTTTAGGCGCCACGCTACTGTCAGTTTCACCGATCCGGGTGAGAACGCGTTAAATGTGGCAAGCGCGATTCGAGAGGCGGAAAGAGAACAATCTTCTGAAGATAGGGGGACGGAAAGCGTAAGGCTGAACGTCTGCTTGCGAGTCTCCATCGGCCCCGGAGAGCGCCTAGATATGTAAGTAGGGGTAATTCAGCCAGGAACGTATCGCGTCGGAGGCAGGTCTCCTGGCTCACGGGTCGACACGTCAGCTCCGGCCTTCCCGGACCCGTTGCGAGATCCAGTGACACACGAGGGAGCCGCCGCTCACCGCTTACAGTTGCGGGGGCAGCGCCGGACTCCGCTCACGAGGAGCGTCACCGGCTTCCCGTCTTAGCCCCATCGCCATGCCTGGAATGGGGAACCTCGACAGGCAGGTTCAACACCACCGCAAGGTCGCTGTCAACCATCATATAAAGATATCTTATATGGTGATTTAGCCGCGCCATAGGGTCCTCGCGTGGGAAGATGCAATGGCATCGTCTTGACTGACCTTGATCTAACCCTGATGCAACTGGTCACCAGAACCCCGAGGATCACGTGAACGAACGGCAGAAGTCGGTAATGCGTACGAGGGCTCCGGTTGACTGAGTTTGGGTCACTGCCGACAATTAATCAGGTCGGCCTAATCACCGCCTTGATGCAACTGCCTCTAGCTTCAGTATCTCTAAGCTGCCTTATCGCACCGCTTTGTCCAAGGCCTCTGCTACGGCCGACATACCGGCAACGTTCGGATGGTAAGGCACGAACGGGCGCTGACCGGGCAGCGGGAAACCGTTGATCCAAGGACTCAAGCTACATGCATCGTGGCCAATGGACAGCGTGGACGCTTGAACCAAGATAGCGTTATTAAAACGGGCAGCTGCAGCGGTTACCGCCACCAACCGCTCGGCCACCGCTCGCACTGAGCCGGCCTCTTCGGAGGTCATAGGGGTCGCGGAGCATCGGCCGGTCTGCGGTAGAACAAGCGGGTAATCCACGAATACCAGCTTTGCCTCGGGTGCACGGGCACGTACCTCGTCCGCAATGCGCTTCATCGATATGCTTAGATTCCGCCACGTGTCTTCGTTGATCTCGGGCGGTGCGGGACATTTACCTCCGAGCACCTTTTTACCGCCTTGCAACTGGCGGCACGATGCCGACCCCAACAGCGTCACGAAACCGACATCGTTGCCGCCTATCGTCACGGTCACGAGCTTGGTATCCGCAGTCACGGCATCGATCTGCGCCGCTGCGTTTTCAGACGCCGCCAGTATGTCGTTGGTTGTCGCACCGCTGCACGAGACGTCGACTAGCGTCAGACCGCGTTTGCGTGCGAACTGGTGTGCGTAATTATTGGTCGAGCGGGCGCACCGGACATCCGTATCAGCTGCGTCCGGTACTCCAGGGCCTGCCGCATATGAGCTACCCATTGAAACATAGCGAGCCTGGGGCGGCGTCGTCGTAGACGACGTCTGCTGTGCGTTTGTCGAGGCAGTCGCGAAAACAATCATGCCCATGGCTGCTGCGGTGATCGAGCGCATGCCTGCGTCTCCGAACGGGAGGATTTGGATCGGCGACGGCGGTCAGGCATGCCGGACCGCCGGCATGGACTCAGTCGTCCACGACCGTGCCGACGACGGCACCGCCAGCACCGCCCACGGCTGCGCCCTTCTCCACGCTGCCGCCGGTCGCTGCAGCTATGCCGGCGCCACCCGCCGCGCCGACGCCAGCCCCCTTCAGGGTCGAGCACGCGGACAGGCCGCCCATGGCAAGCGTCAGGGCCGTAAGGGATAGGATGGTCTTCATTATGGGTATCCTTTGGTGGGTCATTATCGATCGCGGATTGCGATGATCAGGTTGATGGCGTTCTGGCCTGCATCCGCTTCGGGGCGAATAAAGGACGCGCTCAGGGTGCGAAGGTCGCCGCTGGAAGCTCGATTGTCGCCGTGATGCCGGGATCGGCCGCATCGCTTGCCAGGCGGACCTCATAAGTGCCCGCGGCAATCCGCCACATGCGGGCATCCGCATCGTACCGTGCCAGCAGCCGAGGATCGATCCGCACCTCGATCCGCTCACTGGCCGCCGGGGCAAGGTCGACGCGATCAAAGCCGGCCAGCCGTGTCACGAAGCCACCCTTGCCGGGTAGCGCGACATAAAGCTGCGGTACGTCAGCGCCTGCACGCGCCCCGGTATTGGTCACTGTGAAGACGGCGGTAATGCTGCCCTTGTTGGCTTGCACGGACAGGTCGCTGTGCCGGAAGCTGGTGTAGGAGAGGCCGTGGCCGAAGGGAAACAGCGGCGTCAGACCCTGCCTCGCATACCACCGATAGCCAACGTCCGAGCCTTCGACGTCGTAGTTGACGTGAAACACACCGCCTTTTGGCTCCATGCCTGGGTTCGACGTCGTCGTCTCGGGATCGCGTTGTTCAGAATGCGGGAGCTGCGCGACGCTTGCGGGGAAGGTGACCGGCAAATGCCCGGACGGATTGACCCGCCCGAACAATACACCCGCAATCGCCTCGCCCCCGCCAGACCCCGGATAGAAGGCGGCGATGACGGCCGGGACCTTGGCCAGCCACGGCATCGCCACCGGGCCGCCGGACTCAACGACGACGATCGTCTTGGCATTGGCGCTCGCCACGCCGTCGATCAGAGCGTCCTGATTGTCGGGCAGGCCGAGCCCCTGCATGTCGAGCCCTTCCGAACGCCATTCCTCTGCGAGGATGACGACGGTGTCCGCCTTGCGCGCCGCGGCGATGGCGGCGGCACGATCGGCGCCGTCAAGGAATTCGACCTGCGCGGCATTGGCCTCCGCTCGAATCGCGGTCAGCGGCGAGGAGGGGTGATAGACCTTCTGCATCTCCGTCCCCATGAACGACATGCCCTTGGTCGACAGGCTGCCGATCGGAGTCACCGTTGATGAGCCTCCGCCCGCCAGTACGCCGACATCGGCATGACGGCCGATCACTAAGATGCGCTTTGCCCCCTTAGCGAGCGGCAGTGTGTCGCCTTCGTTCTTCAGCAGCACGAGTCCTCGCTCGGCTGCACGCTGGACGACGAGCCGATGGGCTATATAGTCGATCGGCGCACCGGTCTGCGGCGGACGGTCGATGACGCCGGCCGCGTAGAGACTGCGCAGCTGCCGCCGCACCATGTCGTCGATCCGGGCCTGCGGCACCTTGCCTGCAGCAACCGCGGCCCGCAGCGGCGCGCCGAAATAAGGCTCGGGGTCGAGGTTTGCCCCCGACTGCACATCGAGACCGGCGAGCGCCGCCTTGACCGTAGAATGGACTGCGCCCCAATCGGACATCACCCATCCCGGATACTTCCACTCGCCCTTCAGGACGGTGTTGATAAGATAGGCGTTCTCTGACGCCCAGTCGCCGTTGACGAGGTTGTATCCCGGCATCACTGATCCCGGCTGGCCGATCTTGATAGCGATCTTGAACGCGAGCAGGTCGGATTCGTGCAGGGCAGCAGGCGACAGGTCGGAACTGACCAGCACGCGACCCGTCTCCTGTGCATTCACCGCGAAATGCTTGACGGTGGAGACAACGCCCTGCGACTGGATGCCGGCCACCGAACTTCCAGCGATGACACCGGTCAGCAGCGGATCTTCAGAAACATATTCAAAATTGCGCCCGCCGCGCGGCTCGCGGATCAGGTTCGCACCGCCCGCGAGCTGGACGGTGAAGCCCTTGGCGCGCGCCTCCCGGCCGACCAGCGCGCCCGTCTCGCGTGCGCCTTCGGGATCGAAGGCGGCGCCGAGCAGCAGCGACGAAGGCAGCGCCGTCGCATTGTCGCCGGGACGTACCCCGCCAAGATTGCCGACGCCGAGGCTGGCATCGCTCTGCTGTTGCGCGGGGATGCCCAGGCGGGGAATGGCCGGATAATAGGCCGCAGATCCAAGTGCGCCCTCCGGCTTCTTCGCGTCTCCGATCGGGATCGCCATTGGGCCGGAAATCCATGCGAACTTTTCGTCCTGCGTCATCTGTGCGACCGTCTTGGCGGCGCGCTCGTCCGGCGAAGCGTTCGTGTCGCTTGCTGAGCGCGGATCGGCCTGGGATTGCACGGCAGCGCCGTTCGTCGACAGCGACGACAACGCGGCGCACGACAGGGCAAGGCGGATCTTGGCAGGCATGACGATCTCCGGCTGAGTTAAACTATAAAGATACTAAGAGTATCTTTAGTTCCGCCAATCGGTCGATTGTCCAGTCCACGCCGTGTACAGCGATGAGAATGGACGATGGATCGACACCGACACAGGCACAGCCACAGGCCGGATCAAGGCGCAAACAGGGCCGCCCGAGCGAGGCCGAACGTCGGGTGATCGACGAACGCGTCATCGACGCCGCGTTCGCCATTTTCAGCGCGCAGGGTTTCGACGCGGCCCGGATGGACAAAGTCGCGGTCGCAGCCGGTGTCACGAAGATGTCGCTCTACCGACGCTTCCCCGGCAAGGGTGAGTTGCTGGCCGCGGTGATCAAGCGCCAGTCCGCGCAATTGCATACCGACATTCCGACGCCGGAGCCCGTCACCGACCCCGTTGCTGCCATCAAGGCACTCATGTGGGCCTATCGGGAGCGGATCAGCGCCGACCGGATGCTTGCGCTGCAACGGCTGGCGCTGACCGCCGTGCAGGAAGACGCAGTGCGTCAGGCATTGGCCGACGTGCGGGCACACTATGTCGCGCCCGTCGATATGCTGGTCGATATAGCGAAGGCGAACGGTGCGTTACCGCCGATGCCCACCGAAGAGCTTCGGGAGATCCTCTTCGATCTTCTCGTCAACGACGCGGCATCGCTGCCGCTACATGGCTATCCTTCGGTCGACAACCAGCGCCGGATATTCATCCAACGCTGGGATGTTTTGCGAGAAGGACTGTTGCGAGACGGAACTTCCGAATCCTGACCGCTGTATCGTCGGCTGAGCCTGCAGGGGGCATTCGCCGGTGAAATTGCGATATCGGCGGAGATTTTCAGCAATCAATCACTCACATGTCCTAGGATGGCTGCGTACGGCGCTCGCGCCTTTGCCAGCAAGATGAACTAACGGCCGAAGTCGAGAAGCTATAAACAGCCCGCGGATGTCTGGGTTTGGGTCTAGCAAGCTTGGGCGTGATCCTCTGAATTGATCTTGCTTTTGGCGCACTTGGGATGATTGAAGGCGATAACTGCCCAACGTCCTTGAATCTCGGCCCGTCCAGAAATGATCCCGTTCTTTCGGGATTGGCCGGCGCCGATGTTTTCCGATCCGGCGACTCTCGCGAACGGGCAAGTCGGAGCCACAGCATGCTGCAGGCGTTAGGCCGCGTGGTCGATTCACGTCCACCTATCATCGGTGCGTAGGAACCCTGCTGCCGCGGCCTAACGTGCCTTGAGGGACGCCCCGGTCACTCGGATCGATTGGCGCGCCTTCACCTGGAACGTGCGAACCGCGCCCTCCAACCGGATCTTGGCCGTGCCGGTGTGCGTCGGCGTGATTGTCGCCGCGACCAGCTTTCCACCAGACCAGGACAGCGAAACTGTATACCCGCCGCGGGCGCGCAAGCCCGTGACTGTACCCGAGGGCCAGGCATCCGGCAGTGCAGGCAGCAATGTGATCTCGTCGTGGGCACTGCTCACCAACATCTCGACGATGGCCGCTGCGCCCCCGAAGTTGCCGTCGATTTGAAACGGCGGATGGGCGTCGAACATGTTCGGATAGGTGCGCTTAGGGCCAAGTAGAAATCTGAGGATGTGATGGGCGCGATTGCCGTCTCCCAGTCGTGCCCAGAGCGCGATCCGCCAAGCGGTCGCCCAACCGGTCGCCTCGTCGCCGCGAATATCGAGTGATCGACGCGCTGCGTCGGCCAGCGCCGGTGTTGTGATACTTCCGATTTGCTGGCTTGGGTAGACGCCGTAAAGATGGCTGACATGCCGGTGATGGAGGTCATTCGCGCCTGCGTCCCAGTCGGCTTGCCATTCCTGCAGCTGACCCTGCTCGCCAATCTTGTAAGGCGCCAGCCGCTCCCGTGTCACGAGGAACTGGCGCGCGAGCTCGGCGTCCGTGCCGAGGATCGCAGCTGCCTTGACCGCCTGGTCAAACAGGTCGCGCAGGATCGCCATGTCCATCGTCGGACCCGCGCATATCGAAGAGCCATGTCCGTGGTTGTTCTCGGGTGACATGGAAGGGTTCGTGACCAGGAAGCCTGTCCCCGGATCCTGCTGCAACGTGTCGACGAAGAATAATGCGGCATCGCGGATCAGCGGATAGACCGACGCGAGATAGGCCGCGTCGCGACTGTAATCGTAATGGTCCCACAGATGCGTGCACAGCCATGCGCCGCCGGTCGGCCACATGCCGAAAGCAGGTCCGTCGATCGGCGCGGTCGCCCGCCACAGATCGGTGTTGTGATGGCAGACCCAGCCGCGTGCGCCGTACATGACACGTGCCGTACGCGTGCCCGTGACAGCGAGGTCGCGTACCATAGCGATGAGCGGCTCGACGCATTCGGCGAGATTGGTCGGCTCTGCCGGCCAGTAATTCATCTCCGTGTTGATGTTGATCGTGTATTTGCCGCCCCATGGCGGGTTCGTGGTGTCGTTCCAGACGCCCTGGAGATTGGCGGGTTGGCTGCCGGGGCGTGAGCAGGCGGTAAGCATATACCGCGCATAATTGAAGTAGAGTGCGGCCAGCGACGGATCGGCACCTGCTTCCCCGTTGCGGATGCGGTGGTCAGTCGGCTGGTCCGCGCCGGGTCCGCAACCTAGGTCGATGGAGACACGGCGATACAGCTCACGGTGCGCCGCCATCGTATCCTGCGCGATGCGGTGATAACCCCGCTGGGTAGCGGCGTCGATCTGCCAGCAAGTGATCGCGGTCGGATCGCCACTGACATCGTCGAAGCGCCGGTAGCTCGTCGCTATCGCCACCAGCACGACCAGTTCGCTCGCTCCTCGTACCGACAGCCGCCCATCGTCGTGACGCACCTGTCCCCCGGTTGCGACGGCTCGGACCCGCGCCTCGTATCGCAAAGCTCCGGCGATCTCGTGCGCCGCCTCGTTGCGACCGCTGAGGACGATTTCGCCGTCGCTGCGCCCGGCGATCACCTGCGACTGCTTCACGGG
>NZ_JALNUQ010000031.1:0-45520 GCF_026540875.1 Sphingomonas sp. GM_Shp_2 | reverse complement strand
TGGCATCGCTGCCCACGCCCAAGCCCCAGGTCGTGCATGCCGCCGTGGCCAACACGATTGCACCCACCAAGGCGCGCGAGGTGGCCGTCGTGCGGAGCGCCGCCGCGGTTGCCAAGGTGCGGCCGCAGGCGGTGGCGATGCTGGACCGCAAGCTCCTGTCCGATACCACGCTGGGTGACATCCTGACCGGTGCCCGCGCCGAATCGAAGCGCCTGCGTTGAGCGTACTGGTCGCCCGACCCGATACGGCGCGTCGGTCGTCGGGCCAGCGGCAGGCGCTGGTGGCGACGGCGCATACCCGGCTGATGATGCTGATGCTGCTGTTCGCCGCCGCGGTGCTGGTGGTGATCGGGCGGCTGGCACTGCTGGCGATCTTCGAGGGGCCGGCGGATGCGGCGACGCGGATCGCGACGCTGGCGGCGCGGGGCGACATCGTCGATCGCAACGGCGCGCCGCTGGCCCGCACGATCGACGCCTGGACGATCGCGGTCCATCCCAAAAAGCTGATCGGCGATCCGATGGAGATCGCCGCCAAGCTGGCCGCGCTGATGCCGGAACGGGGCGACCAGGCCTTTTTCTACGGCCTGCTGACCAAGGATGTCAGCTTCACCTATCTCCAACGCCGTGCCAGCCCGGCGCTGGTCGAGCAGGTGAACGCGATCGGCGAGCCGGCCATCGTTTTCGACCGCGAAACGCAGCGCCTGTATCCGCAATCGACCATGGCGGCGCATGCGCTGGGCTTCCTGTCGACCGACGGGCACGGCATGAGCGGCATGGAGCGCGTGCTGGACGAGCGGCTGACCAATCCGGCGACCAGCGGCAAGCCGGTGGCGCTGTCGATCGACACGCGCGTGCAGGCGGCGATGGAAAGCGAACTGGGCCGCGCGATGACGACCTTTTCGGCACGCGCCGGCGGCGGCATCGTGCTGGACGTGGCGACCGGCGAGGTGATCGCGATGGTGTCGCTGCCGACGTTCAACCCCAACCGCGTCGGTATGGCGGGCAGCGAGGAGCTGCGCAACATCACGACGCAGAGCGTGTTCGAGCTGGGATCGACCTTCAAGCCGATTACCATGGCGACGGCGATGGACACCGGTGTCGTCACTTCGTTCGAGCGGCGCTTCGATGCGACGCATCCGCTGCATGTCGGCGGCTACACCATCCATGACGAGCGCGGCGATCCCAAGCGCTGGCTGAACATGGCGGAAACGCTGATCTATTCCTCCAACATCGCCACCGCGCGCGTCGCCGACGAGATCGGGCCGCAGCGGATGCAGGCGATGTTCCGCAAGCTGGGCTTCGACACCAAGCCCGATATCGAACTGCGCGAAAAGGGGCGGCCGCTGCTGCCGACCTATTGGGCGCGGACGACGACGATGACCACCGCCTACGGCCACGGCATCGCCGTCACGCCGCTGCATCTGGCCAATGCCTATGCCGCGCTGGTCAATGGTGGCATCTGGCGCCCGGCGACCCTGCTGAAGGTGCAGCCCGGCCATGTGCCGGTCGGACGCCGCGTCATCAGCGAGCAGACCAGCGCCCGGATGCGCCAGATGCTGCGCCTGATCGTGCAGCGCGGCACCGGTCGCAAGGGCGACGCGCCCGGTTACCGGGTGGGGGGCAAGACTGGCACGGCGGAGGCGGCTGTGGCAGGCGGCTATGACCGGTCGCGCAACGTGGCGACCTTTGCCGCGGCATTTCCGATGGATGCGCCGCGCTACGTCGTGCTGGCGATGCTCGATTCGCCGCTCGGCACGAAGGAGACCTCTGGATGGAAGACCGCAGCGTGGAACGCGGCCCCGGTTGTCGGGCGGACCATATCGCGCATCGGCGCGATGCTGGGCGTGGTACCCGACGAGACGCGCGACGTGGACGTATCGGACATCACGCCGACCTTGTGGGACGATCCCAGTCGTCGGCCGGCGGCCGGGCATTGAGCATGGTGCGATGAAGCTGGGACAACTGACCGGCGGTAGCGAGACGGATGTCGTCACCGGCTTTGCGATCGATCATCGCAAGGTGGCGCCGGGAACGATCTTTGGCGCATTTCAGGGCGCGCGGGTGAATGGCGAGGATTTCATCGCCGATGCGGTGCGCGCCGGCGCGGTCGCGGTGGTCGCGCGGCGCGGCGTCAGGGTCGAGGGCGCGGTGCATATCGCCGACGACGAGCCGCGGGCCGCCTTTGCCCGGCTGGCGGCGCGGTTCTTTGCGCCGTTCCCGTCGACCAACGTCGCGGTGACCGGCACCAACGGCAAGACCTCCACCGTCGAGATGACACGCCAGTTGTGGCGGATGGCGGGCGAACATGCCGCCTCGATCGGAACATTGGGCGTCACGACGGCGGACGAGCGGGTGCATACCGGGCTGACCACGCCCGACGTGGTGACGTTTTTGTCGAACGTTGCCGGGCTGGCGCGTGAGGGTGTCACGCATCTGGCGTTCGAGGCGTCCAGCCATGGGCTGACGCAGTACCGGACCGAGGGGCTGACCGTGTCGGCGGCGGCGTTTACCAATCTCAGCCGCGATCATCTCGATTATCACGGCGACATGGGCGCCTATCTAACCGCCAAGATGCGGCTTTTCTCCGAGGTCCTCGACCCGGCCGGCACGGCGGTGGTGTGGGCCGACGATGTCGAGGCGGCGCGGGTGATCGATCTGGCGCGGGCGCGCGGCAACCGGCTGGTGACGGTCGGCACGCGCGGCAGCACGCTCAGGCTGGTCGAGCGGCATCCGACTTTGCTCGGCCAGGGGCTGGTGATCGAGGACGAGCATGGCGCCACCCACCGCGTGCAACTGCCCCTGATCGGGGGATATCAGGCAGCCAATGCGCTGGTGGCGGCGGGGCTGGTGATCGCGACCGGCGGCGATATCGGGCAGACGGTGGCCAATCTGGCGCGTTTGCAGCCGGTGCGCGGCCGGCTGGAGCGCGCCGCCATCGCGCGATCGGGGGCGCCGGTCTATGTCGACTATGCGCACACCCCAGACGCGATCGAGGCGGCGATCGCCGCGCTGAAGCCGCACGCGGGCGGGCGGCTGATCGCCGTGATCGGTGCGGGCGGGGACCGCGATCCGGGCAAGCGCGAGGCGATGGGGCAGGTGGCGGCGATGCAGGCGGATCGCGTGATCGTGACCGATGACAATCCCCGGACCGAGGACCCGGCCCGGATCCGTGCCGCGCTGATGCGCGGCGCACCGGGTGCGGCGGAGATCGGCGACCGGCGCGCGGCGATCGGTGCGGCGATCCGCGAGGCGGGGCCGGAGGATATCGTGCTGATCACCGGCAAGGGACATGAGCAGGGGCAGATCGTCGGTGACATGGTGCTGCCGTTTGATGACGTGACGGTCGCGCGGGAGTGCGCGGCAGCATGAACGGCACGCCAAAGACGCCGGCGGGCGCGCCCGAGGGCCGGGCCGATGCCAAGCCCGCACGCCCCAAGCTGGGCCTGAAATATGGCGGCGGGGCAGGGTCCCAGCCCGCGCCCCCGCCGGGGAATGCGCCGTGACGGTGTGGACCTCCACCGATATCGCCGCGGCCACCGGCGGCACCGCGTCCGCCCCCTTCGAGACGGTCGGCGTCGCCTTCGACAGTCGCGAGGTCGGCCCCGGCGACCTGTTCGTCGCGATGAAGGGCGAGGCGACCGACGGGCACCATTTCCTGACCCAGGCCTTTGCGCAAGGGGCGGCCGGTGTGATCGTGTCGGAGCCGACCGATCACCCGCATGTACGCGTCGGCGACAGTTTCGAAGCATTGCAGGATCTGGGCCGCGCCGCGCGCGCGCGCAGCGAGGCGACCATCATCGGCGTCACCGGATCGGTCGGCAAGACGAGCGCCAAGGAGGCACTGTTCGCGGCGCTCGACCGCGGCTGGCGGGGCCGGGTGCATCGGTCGGTCAAGAGCTACAACAATCACACCGGCGTGCCGCTGAGCCTTGCGCGGATGCCGCAGGGGATGCGCGCGGGCGTGTTCGAAATGGGGATGAACCATGCCGGCGAACTGGCTGCGCTGACCCGGATCGTCCGCCCGCACATCGCCATCGTCACCGCCATCGCGCCCGCACACACCGCCTTCTTCTCCGGCGAGGAGGCGATTGCGGACGCGAAGGGAGAGATCTTCCAGGGGCTGGAGCCGGGCGGCGTCGCCATCGTGCCCCATGACAGCCCGCACCGCGACCGGCTGATCGCGGCGGCGCAGCCTCATGCGGCGCGGATCGTCACCTTCGGCTTCGACAAGGGCGCCGATGTGCGGGCGATCGAAAGCATGCGGGCGGCCACCGGCGGCAGCTTCGTCACCGCGCGGGTGGGGGAGCGCGAGTTGAGCTTCACCCTGTCGCAGCCCGGCGCACATTGGGTGTCCAACGCGCTGGCGGTGCTGGCCGCGGTCGACGCGGCGGGTGGCGACCTGGGGCAGGCCGGGCTGGCGCTCGCCGAACTGGGCGGGCTGGCGGGGCGCGGGGCGCGGTTCATCGCACCGTTGGCGGACGGCCAGACCGCCCTCGTCATCGATGAAAGCTACAACGCCAATCCCGCGTCGATGCGCGCCACGCTGGCCGTGCTGGCGCATGAGCCGGGCCGTCATGTCGCGGTGCTGGGCGAGATGCGCGAACTGGGCGACGCGTCCGACGATTACCACGCGGCACTGGCCGAACCGATCCTTGCCGCGCGCGTCGAAATGGCGCTGCTCGTCGGCGAAGCGATGGCTCCGCTCGGCAGGGCGCTTGAGGGCCGGGTCGATTTCGTCCATGTGGCCGACGCACGCGCGGCCCAGGCGGTGCTGGCGGACAGGCTGGCACCGGGTGACGCGGTGCTCGTCAAGGGATCGAACGGGGTGGGGCTGTCGCGCGTCGTGGCGGCCCTGCGGGGCGGGACGTAACGCATGTTGTATTGGATCGCGGAGCAACTCGGGTTTCCCGGGGTCCTGAACCTTATTCGCTACCAGACCTTTCGGACTGGGGCCGCGGTGGCGACCGCGCTGCTGATCGGGCTGTTGATCGGGCCGAAGTTCATCGGCTGGCTGCGCGTTCGGCAGGGCAAGGGCCAGCCGATCCGCGCCGATGGCCCGCAGACGCACCTTGCCAAGCGCGGCACGCCGACGATGGGCGGGCTGATGATCCTGACCAGCATGGCGCTGGCCGTTTTCATCTGGATGGACCCGCGCAGCCCCTATGTCTGGGCATGCCTGTTCGTGACGCTGGGTTTCGGCTCGATCGGGTTCCTGGACGATTACGACAAGGTGCGCAAAGCCTCGACCGCGGGCGTGTCCGGGCGGACGCGGCTGATCCTGGAGTTCCTGATCGCCGGCATCGCGGCATGGATCATCATGGGGCAGAACGGGCCGCACCTTTATCTGCCCTTCACGCAGCGCATGTATCTGGACCTGAGCTACGCCTATCCGCTGTTCGCGGCGTTCACGATCGTGGCGTTCGGCAATGCGGTGAACCTGACCGACGGGCTGGACGGGCTGGCGACGATGCCGGTCATCATCGCATCGATGGCGTTCACCGTGATCGTCTATCTGGCCGGCAACGCGCGGTTCGCCGCCTATCTGGGGATTCCGCACGTCCCGCTGGTGGGCGAGCTGGCGATCTTCACCGGCGCGGTGATCGGCGCCGGGCTTGCGTTTTTGTGGTTCAATGCGCCGCCGGCGGCGGTGTTCATGGGCGATACCGGCAGCCTGGCGCTGGGCGGCGCGCTGGGCACGATCGCGGTGTCGGCGCATCACGAGATCGTGCTGGGCATCATCGGCGGGCTGTTCGTGGTGGAGGCGCTGTCGGTGATCGTGCAAGTCTTCTTCTACAAGCGTACAGGCCGGCGCGTGTTCAAGATGGCGCCGATCCATCACCATTTCGAACAACTCGGCTGGTCGGAGCCGACGGTGGTGATCCGGTTCTGGATCATCGCCTTCGTGCTGGCGCTGGCCGGCCTTTCGACGTTGAAGTTGCGGTGATCGTCGCACGCACCTGGGCGGGCAAGCGGTTCGCGGTGCTGGGGCTGGCGCGCTCGGGCGCGGCGACGGTGCACGCGCTGCTGGCGGGCGGGGCGGAGGTTGTTGCCTGGGATAGCGATGCCGCGAAGCGGACTGACCTTGCTCCCTCTCCCCACCGGGGTGAGGGGCAGCCAAGCAGTGCTGCGTCTGGGGCGGCCCCTCACCCTGCCGTCGCTGGTGCGACGGGCCCCTCCCGCTCCCCGGCGGGGAGAGGGGTTATGCGTATTGAACCTATTGCAGACCTGACCGGCTTCGACGCATTGGTCGTATCCCCGGGCGTGCCGCTCAATACGCATCCATTGGCGGGGGCGGCGCGGGAAGCGGGCGTTCCCGTTATCGGGGATATCGAACTCTTCGCGCAGGCGCGCGCCGATCTGCCGCCGCACAAGGTGGTCGGCATTACCGGCACCAACGGCAAGTCGACCACGACGGCGCTGATCCACCACATCCTCGACACCGCCGGCGTTCCGGCGCGGTTGGGCGGGAATATCGGCCTGCCGATCCTCGCGCAGGCGCCGCTGCCGGCGGGTGGCGTGTACGTGCTGGAACTGTCCAGCTATCAGATCGACCTGACGCAGAGCCTGGACTGCGATGTCGCGGTGTTGCTGAACGTCACGCCCGATCATCTCGACCGCTATGACGGGTTCGATGCCTATGCGGCGTCCAAGGCGCGGCTGTTTGCGATGCAGTCGGCGGGGCAGGTGGCGATCGTCGGGACGGGCGATGCGGCGTCGGCCGGGATCGCGGCCAAGGTGCCGACGGAGCGTCTGACCGTCATTCCGGCGGACGTGGCGATGGACCAGTCGCACTGGCCGTCGCTGAAGGGGCGGCACAATGCGCAGAACGCCTTTGCCGCCATAGCCGCCGTTCGCGCGCTCGGCGTGGGTGAGGAGGCGATCGCGGCGGGGCTGGCGAGCTTCCAGGGGCTGGCGCACCGGATGGAGCGCGTGGCCGAGCGGGGCGGCGTCGTCTTCGTGAACGACTCCAAGGCGACCAATCCGGAATCTGCCGCCCCTGCGCTGGGCGCCTTTGCCCGTATCCACTGGATCGTCGGGGGCAAGCGCAAGGGCGACGATCTCGACCCTTGCGCGCCCTATTTCGGCAATGTCGTGGCGGCCTATACGATCGGCGAGGCGGCGCCGCTGTTCTTCGACCTGTTGCAGGGGCGGGTGCCGGTGGTGGAGCAGGCGGTGACGCTGGAGCGGGCGGTGGCGCATGCCGCGGCGGCCGCGCTGCCCGGCGATGTCGTGCTGTTGTCGCCGGCCTGTGCTAGTTTCGATCAGTTCCGCGATTTCGAGGCACGTGGTGCGGCGTTCCGGGCGGCAGTGGAGGCGCAATCGTGACCGATATGGCAAGGGGCAGGGCACGGGCGCCGGGCCTGGTCGCATCGATGAAGGGACGCGGTGGCCGCGGCGATCGGTCGCCGCTGGGCACCTGGTTCTGGGATATCGACCGGGTGCTGCTGCTGCTGACGCTGTTCCTGATCGCGATCGGGCTGATCGCGGTCGCCGCCGCCAGCCCCGCGACCGCGGTCCGCTATTCGGGCGAGCATCACAAGCTGACCCCGCTTTATTATTTCTGGCGGCAAATGATGTGGGTGGGCGTGTCGCTGCCCGTGCTGTTCGGCGTGTCGATGCTGCCGGTGCCGACCGCGCGGCGCATGGCGCTGGTCGGCGCAGGAGTGTGCATCGCGCTGCTGCTGGCGACCCCGATCCTGGGCGCGCAGCATAACGGCGCGCGGCGCTGGATCAGCCTGGGCGTGGCGGAGTTCCAGCCGTCCGAGTTCCTGAAGCCGATGTTCATCGTGACCACGGCATGGCTGTTGTCGCTGCGCGCAAAGGACAAGACGCTGCCCGTCGTGTGGATTACCGGCGGGTTGACCGGGGTAGTGGCGACGCTTTTGATGCTGCAGCCCGATTTTGGACAAACGATCATCTTTTGCGCGGTGTGGATGGCCCTGTTGATGATCTCCGGCACGCCGACCCGCTATCTGGTGGGGATCGCCGCCATGGCACCCGCCGGGCTGGCGGCGGCCTATATGTTCTATGGCACCGCGCGCAACCGCATCAACGCGTTCATCTTTCCCGATGCGGAAGGCGAGGGGGCGTCCGACCATTTCCAGGTGAACGCCGCACACAACACGCTGACCGCGGGCGGCTGGACGGGCACCGGGCCGGGCGGCGGCAGCGCGAAGTTCGGGCTGCCCGAGGCGCATACCGATTACATCTTCTCGGTCATCGGCGAGGAATTCGGCCTGATCGCCTGTTCGATCGTCGCGCTCGTATTTCTCGCGATCGTGGTACGCGTGTTCGTGAAGCTGCTGGACGAACAGGACGAGTTCAAGCTGTATGCGGCATCCGGGCTGGCGGTGCAGTTCGGTGCGCAGGCGCTGGTGTCGATGGCGGTGAATACGGGGCTGGCCCCATCCAAGGGAATGACGTTGCCTTTTATCAGCTATGGTGGTTCGTCGATGATCGCATTGTCGATCGGCATGGGGCTACTGCTCGCCTTTACCCGGCGTAACCCGTTCCTGACGCGAAGCCCCTATGTCGTGCGGTGGAGCGGGGAATGAGCCGGCATTTCGTTCTCGCCGCCGGGGGCACCGGCGGACATATGGTTCCCGCCGCCGCGCTGGCCGCCGAACTGACCAGGCGCGGGCACCGCGTTGCGCTCGTCTCCGACGCGCGCGGCGTGCGTTTTCCGGGGCTGTTCAAGGATATCCAGACGCATGTGCTGCCCGCCGGGCGCTTTGCCGGCGGGCCGATCGGATGGGCCAAGGCGACGCGCGAGATGTGGCGCGGCCGGGCAATGGCGCGCGAGCTGTACCGCACTTTCCGGCCCGCCGCCGTGATCGGTTTCGGCGGATACCCGGCGATGCCGGCGCTGCTGGCGGCGTTCGCGGACAAGATCCCGACCGCGATTCACGAGCAGAATGCGGTGCTGGGCCGGGTCAACCGGCTGGTGGCGGGCAAGGTGGATGCGATCGCCACTTCCTATGACAAGACCGAGCGGCTGGCGGCCAAGCATGCGGCCAAGACGCACCTGATCGGCAATCCGGTGCGCGATGCGGTGCTGACACTGCGCACCAAGGCCTATCCGCTGCTGGAGGAAGACGGCATCTTCCGCGTGCTCGTCACCGGCGGCAGCCAGGGCGCGAGCATCCTGAGCGACGTGGTGCCCGACGGCCTCGCCATGCTGCCCGTCACCTTCCGCCGGCGGTTGCAGGTGACGCATCAGGCGCGGGTCGAGGATATCGACGCGGTGCGCGCCAAATATGCCGAACATCAGATCCCGGCCGAACTGGCGACCTATCTGCCCGATCTGCCCGAGCAACTGGCCTGGGCGCATCTGGTGATCGCGCGCGCGGGCGCATCGACGCTGGCCGAGCTGACCGCGGCAGGGCGGCCGGCGATCCTGGTGCCGCTGCCCTCCGCCACCGACGACCACCAGACCGCCAATGCGCGCGAGATCACGCTGGCGGGCGGTGCGCGCACGATCGCGCAAAAGGACTTCACCGCCGTGGAACTGGCCAAGCAGATGCAGAAGCTGGGGCTGGACCCCGCCGCCCTCCAGAACGCCGCCGGCCGGGCCCGGTCGTGCGGGCGGCCTGATGCGGCAAGCGATCTGGCCGATCTGGTCGAGAGCCTGGACGCGCCGCGGGTGAAGCTGCCGGTGGGGCGCGCCAAGCCGGTGCTGGCGGGAGCGGGCGCATGAAGGGCGTCCCCACCGATATCGGCACCATCCATTTCGTCGGCATCGGCGGCATCGGCATGTCCGGCATCGCCGAGGTGATGAAGAATCTCGGCTATGCGGTGCAGGGCTCCGACGTGGCGGAGGGCTATGTCGTGCAGGGCCTGCGCGACAAGGGCATTCCGGTCGCGATCGGGCACGCAGCGGACAATATCGGCGATGCGGCTGTGGTGGTCACTTCCACCGCGATCACCCGGTCCAACCCGGAGGTCGAGGCGGCGCTGGAGCGGCGCATCCCCGTAGTGCGCCGGGCCGAGATGCTGGCGGAGTTGATGCGGCTGAAATCCACCGTTGCGGTGGCGGGTACGCATGGCAAGACGACGACGACCTCGATGGTCGCGGCGCTGCTCGACGCGGGCGGGGTGGACCCGACCGTCATCAACGGCGGCATCATCAACAGTTATGGCTCCAACGCGCGGCTGGGCGCCAGCGACTGGATGGTGGTGGAGGCGGACGAGAGCGACGGCAGCTTCCTGCGCCTGGACGGCACGATCGCGGTCGTGACCAATATCGACCCCGAACATCTCGACCATTATGGCAGCTTCGACCGGGTCAAGGACGCGTTCGTCGAGTTCGTCGAGAACGTGCCCTTCTACGGCGCGGCCCTGCTCTGCCTGGATCATCCGGAGGTGCAGAACATCCTGCCGCGGGTACGCGACCGGCGCGTGGTGACCTATGGCTTTTCCGCACAGGCGGACGTACGCGGCGTGAACGTGACGCCCATTCCCGGCGGCAACCGGTTCGAGGCGATCGTGCGCAACCGCGACGGATCGACCCGCTCGATCGAGCATATCGAGATGCCGATGCCGGGGCGCCACAATGTGCAGAACGCGCTGGCCGCGATCGGCGTCGCGCTGGAACTGGGCATCGACGACGCGACGATCCAGAAGGGCTTCCACGCGTTCGGCGGGGTCAAGCGCCGCTTCACCAAGGTGGGCGAGGTCGCGACCGATGGCGGCAAGGCGGTGGTGATCGACGATTACGGCCACCACCCGGTGGAGATCCGCGCGGTGCTGGCCGCGGCGCGCGAGGGCGCGGCGGGCCGGGTGATCGCGGTGGTGCAACCGCACCGTTTCACGCGGCTGGGCAATCTGATGGAGGATTTCCAGACCGCGTTCAACGATGCCGACCGCGTGCTGGTGACCCCGGTCTATGCCGCGGGCGAGGCGCCGATCGCCGGGGTCGATGCCGATGCGCTGGTCGAGGGGCTGAAGCGGCGCGGGCATCGATCCGCCGCGACGGTTGCCGATGCCGATGCGCTGGCCGCCGAATTGGCGGGCACGATCCGGCGCGACGACATGATCGTCTGCCTGGGCGCCGGCGACATCACCAAATGGGCGGCCGGGCTGGCCACGGCGATCGCGGCAAAGCAGGAGAAGGCGGGATGAGCGACTGGTTCGACACTTCGATCCGGCTTCAGCGGCAGATGCTGGACGCGCAGCGCAAGGCACTGGAGGCGGGGAGCCATGCGACGGCGGCCGGTGACGCACTGGTGCAGGCGCAGGAAGCGACGCGTCGTGCGGCGGAGGCGAATGTCGCGGCGTGGAGCGCCTGGGTACGGCTCTGGGGCGCCGGGCCGTGGTGAAGCCGTGGTGACGCTGCCTGCGGTTCGCGGCAGGCTGACGCCAAATGCACCGCTGGCGCCGCTCGTCTGGTTCAAGGCGGGCGGGGCGGCCGAGTGGCTGTTCGAGCCGGCCGATGTCGCGGACCTTGCCGATTTTCTGATGGCGCTCGATCCCGTCGTTCCCGTGTATCCGCTGGGACTGGGGTCGAACCTGATCGTGCGCGACGGCGGGATGCCGGGCGTGGTGATCCGGCTGGGCAAGGCCTTTGCCAGGGTCACGCGGGTGGATGACGTGACCCTACGCTGCGGCGGCGGGGCGAGCGGTATCCTGGTATCCTCGACCGCGCGCGATGCAGGGATTGCGGGCGTCGAGTTCCTGCGCTCGATCCCCGGCACGGTGGGCGGTTTCGTGCGGATGAACGGCGGCGCCTATGGTCGCGAAGTGTGCGACATCCTTGTCGAGGCGACGGTGGTGACGCGCGACGGCACGCTGGCGGTATGGCCGGCCGAGCGGCTGGGCTATACCTATCGTCATTCCGCGCTGCCGGGCGGCGCGGTGGTGGTGGAGGCGGTGTTCCGCGGCACCCCCGGCGAGCCGGCGGCGATCGGTGCCGAGATGGACCGGATCGCGGCGGCACGCGAAGCGTCGCAGCCATTGCGGTCGAAGACCGGCGGGTCGACCTTCAAGAATCCGGACGGGCACAAGGCCTGGGCGCTGGTCGATGCTGCGGGCTGTCGTGGATTGACGCTGGGCGGGGCACAGGTGTCGGAAAAGCACTGCAACTTCCTGCTCAACCTGGGTGACGCGTCTGCCGCGGACATCGAGGCGCTGGGCGAGGTGGTGCGGGACAGGGTAAAGGCGCAGTCGGGCGTCACGCTCGAATGGGAAATCCAGCGCGTAGGGGTTGAGAAGTGATGCATATCGCCGTTCTGATGGGCGGGTGGTCCGCCGAGCGATCGGTGTCGTTGCAGTCGGGCAATGGCGTGGCGGATGCACTGGAGTCGCTCGGCCACCGGGTGACGCGCATCGACATGGACCGCGACGTGGCGGCGCATCTGGCGAAGGCACAACCCGATCTGGTGTTCAACGCGCTGCACGGCTCGCCCGGCGAGGACGGCACGGTGCAGGGGATGCTGGACCTGATGGGCCTGCGCTACACGCATTCGGGCCTGTCCACCTCGGTGATCGCGATCGACAAGGTGCTGACCAAGCAGGCGCTGGTGCCGCACGGCGTGCCGATGCCGGGTGGGCGGATCGTCCGGTCCGCCGACCTGTTCGAGCGCGATCCGCTGCCGCGTCCCTATGTGCTGAAGCCGGTGAACGAGGGGTCGTCGGTCGGCGTCGCGATCGTCACCGACGAGGGCAATTACGGCAACCCGATCGCGCAGAGATCGGCGGGGCCGTGGGCCGAGTTCGACGAATTGCTGGCCGAGCCCTATATTCGCGGGCGCGAGCTGACGACCGCGGTCCTCGGCAACCGGGCGCTGGGCGTGACCGAGTTGAAGCCCCGGAACGGCTGGTATGATTTCCACGCGAAATATACCGATGGCCTGACCGAGCATGTCTGCCCGGCGCAGATTCCGGACGAGATTGCGGATGCCTGCAAGTCCCTGGCCCTGGAGGCGCACCGCCTGCTCGGCTGCAAGGGGGCGAGCCGGTCGGACTTTCGCTGGGACGACGAGCGCGGCGTCGACGGCCTGTTCCTGCTGGAGGTGAACACCCAGCCGGGTATGACCCCGCTCAGCCTGGTGCCCGAACAGGCGCGCCACCTGGGCATGAGCTATCCGGAACTGGTGCAGGCGATCGTCGACGAGGCGATAACCGGGGCCGGGACGCCGTGAGCCGGACGATCAAGCGCGGGCCACCGCCCAAGCGGCCGGCACCGCGCCGCCGCCAGCCGGTACGCAAGGTGCCGCTGTCGCAGCGCATCCTGGCACGCGTGCCGGTGAGCGAAGAGACGGTAAAGAAGGCCGTCACCTGGACGATCACCGGGAGCGCGGGCATCGCGGCCCTGGCGCTCGCGACGTGGATCGGCGTGCCGGGGATGATCGGCACGGCGCTGGCCGAACAGGTCGGGCGTGCCGGCTTCCGGGTCGAACAGATCGAGGTGACCGGGCTGAAGCGGATGGATCGCATGTCGGTCTATGCCGTCGCGCTCGACCAGCAGAGCCGGGCGATGCCGCTGGTCGATCTGGAGGCGGTGCGCCAGAAGCTGCTGCGCTATGGCTGGATCAAGGACGCGCACGTCTCGCGCCGCCTGCCCGACACGCTGCTCGTCGATATCGAGGAGCGGACGCCGGCGGCGGTGTGGCAGGACAATGGCCAACTCACGCTGATCGATGCGCAAGGGGTGTTGCTGGAGCCGGTGGACGCGGCCGCAATCCCCGACCTGCCGCTGGTCATCGGGCCCGGCGCGGACCGGCAGGAGGCGAGCTATCAGGCGCTGCTGGCTGCGGCACCGGCGCTCAAGCCGCGGGTGAAGGCGGCGACCTGGGTCGGCAACCGGCGCTGGGACCTGACCTTCGAAAGCGGCGAAACGCTGGCGCTGCCCGAGGACGGGGCGGGCGCCGCATTGGTCAAGTTCGCCGAGATGGACGGCGCGCGGCCGCTCCTGGGCCGGGGGTGGTTGCGTTTCGACATGCGCGACCCCGCAAAGCTCGTTGCGCGCAAGCCGGGAATGAATCAGAATCACGCCATCGCCGAGCCGCAAGGGGGCACCCCGGCGATGACCGCAAGCGCGGATGGCGCATAAAGGGGCACGGCAATGGCAAAGGTGGCACCGGAAGGCCTGATTACCGCCTTGGACATCGGATCGTCCAAGGTCTCGGCGATGATCGCGAAGAAGGGCGATGGCGGCGAGCTGATCGTGCTGGGCACCGGCCAGCGCGAAAGCCGCGGCGTGAAACGCGGCTATATCGCCGACATGGGCGCGACCGAGGCGGCGGTGCGCGAGGCGGTCGAACAGGCCGAGCGGATCGCCGGATTGAACATCGAGAATGTCTGGGTGGGCTTCTCCGCCGGCGGACTGGTGTCCGACGTGGCGGAGGTGGAGTTCGAGCTGGGCGGGCACCGGGTGGAACAGGGCGATATCGACGCGCTGCTCCAGGCCGGGCGCAACTCGATCGATCCGCAAGGGCGCATGGTGCTGCACGCGCAACCGGCGCTCTATACGCTGGACGGGCTGACCGGCGTGAAGAAGCCGCTGGGCCTGCATGCCGACCGGCTGGGCGTGCATATCCATGTCGTCGCCGCCGACGGCTCGCCGGTGCGCAATCTCGACCTGTGCGTGCGCTCGGCGCATCTGGAGGTGAAGTCGATCATCGCCTCGCCCGTCGCCACCGGCCTTGCCTGCCTGTCGGAAGAGGAGCGCGAACTGGGCGTCGCGCTGGTCGAGATGGGGGCGGGGATCACCAACGTGTCGCTGTTCGCGGGCGGGATGCTGGTCGGGCTGTGCTCGCTGCCGATGGGGGCGGCGGACATCACCGACGACGTCGCCTCCGCCTTCGGCACCAGGCGTCAGCAGGCGGAGCGGATGAAGTGCTTCCACGGCTCGGCCAATGCCTCCCCGCGCGACAATCACGACATGATCCCGGTCGTGCCGATCTCGGCGGAAGATGGGGCAGGCGATGGCATGCAGATCACCAAGGCACAGTTGATCGGCGTGATCCGCCAACGGCTGGAACATCAGATGGGCGAGATTCGTAAGGCGCTCCAGCACCTTAAATTCGAGGGCCCGGTCGGGCGCCAGGTGGTGTTGACCGGCGGTGGCGCCGAGTTGAAGGGGGTTGCCGACTATGCGCAACAGGCGCTGGGACGCTCGGTCCGGGTCGGCCGGCCGCGCGGATTGACCGGACTGCCCGAAGCGCATGGCGGACCGGCTTTCGCGACGCTTGCAGGTCTGGCTTTCTATGCAGCGGCGGACCCAATTGATCTGCGCAGCGTTGCCCCCACGGGGCAAACCGTCCACCGGCCAAGCGGAATTGGAATTTTCCGCAAGCTTATTCAGGCCGCGCGCGCAAATTATTGACGAGTGATCACGCGAATCGCGTGCTTTTCGATTGGCACCGGGCAATAGCATGGTGCACAAAGGTTAATCAGGGGCCCGAACCCAGCGTATCGTTTCGGGACGGCGGAGAATTTTGGATGAGCATCGAATTCATCGCACCGGAAGTCGACGAACTGACGCCGCGCATTGCGGTGATCGGCGTCGGTGGTGCGGGCGGCAACGCGATTGCGAACATGATGCGTGCGGACGTCCAGGGGGTGGACTTCTTGGTCGCCAACACCGACGCGCAGGCATTGAAGCAGTCGAACGCACCCAACCGCATCCAGTTGGGCGCCAAGATCACGCAAGGGCTGGGCGCCGGCGCCCGACCCGAGATCGGTCGCGCCGCGGCCGAGGAGACGATCGAAAGCCTCGCCAAGCAGCTTGAGGGTTGCCACATGGTGTTCATCGCCGCCGGCATGGGCGGCGGCACCGGCACCGGTGCAGCCCCGGTGATCGCCAAGGCGGCGCGCGACATGGGCATCCTGACCGTTGGCGTGGTCACCAAGCCGTTCGCGTTCGAGGGCAATCGCCGGTCCAAGGCAGCGGATGGCGGGATCGAGGAACTGCAGAAGTTCGTCGATACGCTGATCGTCATCCCCAACCAGAACCTGTTCCTGATCGCCAATGCGAACACGACCTTCAAGGAAGCGTTTTCGATGGCGGATGAGGTCCTGCAACAGGGCGTCCGCGGGATCACCGACCTGATGGTCATGCCCGGTCTCATCAACCTCGACTTTGCCGACGTGCGGTCGGTGATGCAGGAGATGGGCAAGGCGATGATGGGCACCGGCGAGGCGGAGGGCGACAACCGTGCGCTCGAAGCGGCGCAGAAGGCGATCGCCAACCCGCTGCTCGACGGCGTGTCGATGCAGGGCGCCAAGGGCGTCATCATCTCGATCAC
Source organism: Sphingomonas sp. GM_Shp_2 (assembly GCF_026540875.1). Classification (NCBI taxonomy): domain Bacteria; kingdom Pseudomonadati; phylum Pseudomonadota; class Alphaproteobacteria; order Sphingomonadales; family Sphingomonadaceae; genus Sphingomonas; species Sphingomonas sp. GM_Shp_2. Next base: position 29,274 of record NZ_JALNUQ010000031.1, on the reverse strand, counting down.
CGGCGGCGACGACATGCGCCTGCTGGAGGTGGACGAGGCCGCGAACCACATCCGCGACCTGGTCGATCCCGATGCGAACATCATCTGGGGTTCGGCCTTCAACCCCGAACTGGAAGGCCGCATTCGCGTATCGGTGGTGGCGACCGGTATCGATGCCGATGTAAAGGCGGCACCGACGCCGGCCCCGTCCGAAGCGTCGCGCGGCTTCAGCTTCGGCATGGGCCGCAAGACGGACGAAACGCCGTCCTTCCGCCCGAGCGAGCCTGCCGCGCCGGCGCCGGCGGTACAGCCACTGGCGCCCGAACAGGCGCCGGCAGCCGCGGCCGCGGTGGCACCGCAGGCGGCACCCGCCCCGACACCGCCTGCCCCCGCCGCCGACAAGGACGAGCTGGTGCTGGGCAGCGACACCATCGTGCCGCAGGATGCGCCTGCTGCGCCGCCGGCACCGGCGGCACCGGTGGCGGGCGAGGACCCGTCCCGCCGGCGCTGGCTGGCACCGGGCGGGGAGGGCGCCGCCGATCAGGCGGCTGCTCCGGCGCCGCGGGTGAAGATGGGTGGCACGTTGTTCGAGCGGATGTCGAATGCTGCGCGCGGCGCGGCGCAAAGCGACAATGGCAGCGCCGAGCCTCTGGACATTCCGCGCTTCCTGCACCGTCAGAACAACCAGTAAGATCGGCGGGCGCGGCGGGTCGCCGCGCCCGATACGGCAAAAAGCCGGGTCGCGCGGGATGCACGATCCGGCTTTTTCGTGACAGGGCGGCTCCAACCCCTTTGCGGTAGCGGCCCGATCCCAGCCGTTCGGCGTGCGGACCGGGCCGATGGGCTTCCACCGTACGCTGACGGGCTGGTCAAGCGGGGCGCATCATGCTTTAGCGGCTTCGGTCCCATGACGTCATCGATGCTCTCTCGCGCCGCTCTGGCGCTCGCGCTGGCGCTGGCGGCGCCGTCTTCCCTGCTGGCTCAGGAAGTGGTTCAGCCATTGCCCGGTACGACCGAAGCGGATCGGTTGGGGGAGGTGATGCGCCGTGTGGCCGCCCGCCCGACCGACGTGGATGCGCTGGTGCAGGCGGGAGAGATGTCGCTGCACCTGGACGACATGAGTGGCGCGGCATCGCTGTTTGCGCGGGCGCAGAAGGTGTCGCCGAGCGATCCGCGGGTAAAGGCGGGGATGGCGTCGATCCTGGTGCGCTCGGAGCGTCCGGGGGAGGCGTTGCGCTACTTCGCGCAGGCCGAATCGATGGGCCTGCCCGTCGCCCGCATGGCGGCCGATCGCGGCTTTGCCTATGACCTGATCGGCGATCAGGCGCGGGCGCAGCAGGATTATCGCACCGCGCTTCAGACCAATCCGGAGGACGAGACGCGGCGACGCTACGCCCTGTCGCTGGGCATTTCGGGTAAGCGTGACGAAGCGCTGGCGGTGCTCGATCCCTTGCTGCGGAGCAGCGACCGCGCGGCATGGCGGGCACGCGCCTTCATTCTGGCGATGACCGGGGATCAGGCCGGCGCGGTGAAGATCGCGACGACGATGATGCCGCCGCAACTGGCGCAAGGGATCCAGCCGTTTTTCCAGCGCCTGCCGACCCTGAATGCCGTCGATCGCGCTTTCGCGGTCCATTTCGGCGAGTTGCTGCCGACCCCGGAGCGGATTGCGGATGCGCGCCTGGCGCCGAGGCTGACCCCGCTGCCGGCGGCGATCGCGACGCCTGCGCCGGTCGCGCTTGCAGCGGTGCAGCAACCCGCTGCCCGTCCCGAAAGCCGCAGCGACCGCCGCCGGCGCGAACGCGAGGAACAGCGCGCCCGCCGGGTCGAACTGGCCGCACAGACCGCGCGCCCGGCCGCGGCGCCGGTCACCCGTGCCGCGGCGCCGATGACGATGGTTCAACCCCTGCCGCAGGTTGCCGCCCGGAGCAGCGCAGTACCGTCCACGCCGGTGCGCACCGCGCCTGTGCCGGCGCAGCTCGCGACGGTCCAGCCGCTGCCGCAGTCGACTATGCAAGGCAACGCGGCGTCTTCGGCACCCGTCCGAACGGCCCCGGCACCCGCGCAACTCGCAACGGTTCAGCCGCTGCCGCAGACCGTGCCCGCCACCACGACCGCGTCGCCCGCCGCGGCACCGCAGACTACCCCCGCCGCTCCCCCGACCACGACCGTGGCGCAAAGCGCCGCGACACGCGCGGAGCCGGCACCAGTCGCGCCCGTGCGGACTGCACCGGTGCAGACGGCCGCGGTGCAGCCGACTCCAGCGCCGCCAGCCCCAGCGCAAGCGGCTCCGGTGCAAACCGCCATGGTTCAGCCGGTGCCGTCGGCGGATCCGCCGCGGGCTTCGGCAGGGGTGCCGGTGCAGACCAGTGCGGCGACCGCCGTACGGGACGATTCGGTGCTCGCGCGGATCGTTGCGGGGCTGTCCATTCCGGCGGCCGAACTGGGGGTCGAGGGACCGGTTCGGGCGGTGGCGCCGGTGAGCGAGGCGACGGAGCAGGTGCTGGCCGAGGCAAAGGCGCGGACGGCGCAGGATGTCGCGACGCGGGCCAAGGCGGTGGCCCTGCTGCCCGATGCCGAGGATGAGAAACCGGCGCCGGTAAAGGTGGCTGCGGTGACGGCGAAGAAGCCGGCCAAGCCGGAGGTGACCGAGCCCAAGCCGCTGACGGCGGCGGAAAAGAAGGCTGCGGCGGCCAAGGTGGCGGCCGAGAAGAAGGCGGCGGCCGAAAAGAAGGCGGCCGCGGAGAAGAAGGCCCTTGCGGCCAAGGAAGCCGCCGAAGAGAAGAAGCTGGCCCGCGCCAATCCGGCGCGTATCTGGGTGCAGGTGGCAGGCGGCGCGAACGCCAATGATCTGCCCAAGGCGTGGAGTGCGACCAAGGGCAAGGCGGCCGATGCCTTTGCCGGCAAGCAGGGCTATTCCACGCCGCTGCGCGCCACCAATCGCGTGCTGACCGGCCCGTTCAAGACCGAGGCGGAGGCGCGTGCCTTCGTCAACACCCTGTCCAAGCAGGGGGTCAGCGCGTTCACCTTCACCAGCGATGCCGGACAGGTCGTCACCAAGCTGCCCGCGAAATGACGGGGCGCGCACCATGGGCGTCGGACCCCGCCGCCACGCGCGGGCGCCTGCATGGTGAAGCGAGCGGACTGGAGCGGGGCCCGCGCGACGCGTTTCAACGCGACCGCGACCGGATCATCCATTCGATCAGCTTTCGCCGGCTGCGCCACAAGACGCAGGTGTTCATGGCGCCGGACGGCGACCATCTCCGCGTCCGCCTGACCCACAGCCTGGAGGTCGCGCAGATCGGGCGGACGGTGGCGCGCACGCTGGGGCTGAACGAGGACCTGACCGAGGCGCTGTGCCTGGCGCACGATATCGGGCATCCGCCGTTCGGGCATGCCGGCGAGGACGCGCTGAAGGCGGCGCTGGGGGGCGCGGGGGGGTTCGATCACAACGGCCATACGCTGCGCACGCTGACAACGATCGAGCGGCCCTATCCGCGCTGGGACGGGTTGAACCTGAGCTGGGAAACGCTGGAAGGATTGGCCAAGCATAACGGGCCGGTGCGCCATCCCGGCTGGGCGCTGCGCGCGGCCGATGCGGACTTTCCGCTGGAACTGGAAAGCCATGCCTCGCTGGAGGCGCAGGTCGCGGCGATCGCCGACGACATCGCGTACGACAATCACGACATCGACGACGGGCTTCGCGCCGGATTGCTGACGCTCGACCAGTTGCTCGCCATCCCGCTGGTCGCGCGGGGATGGTCGGCGGCGTGCGCCCGCTTTCCCGACGTGCCGCCCAAGCGACTGGCAAGCGAACTGATCCGCGCGCAGATCGGCGCGATGGTCAACGACCTGGTCGCCGAGACGCAGCGCCGCATCGGGGAAAGCGGCGTGCGCAGTGTCGAGGACGTGCGCGGGGCCGGACGCGCGCTGGCCGCGTTTTCGGACCAGATGCGCGAGGAGGAGCGCGACCTGAAGCGCTTCATGTACGCCAATCTCTACCACCATCCCCGGCAGTTGGAGGCGGCGGCGGCGGCGCATGCGGTGGTGTCCGGGCTTTATGCGGCCTATTCGGCGGACCCTGCCGCGATGCCCGATGAATGGCGCGAACGGTTGCCGGCGGCGGAGCCGGATCGCAGCCGGCATATTGCGGATTTCATCGCGGGGATGACCGATCGCTATGCGGTGGCGCGGTACCGCCACCTGGTGGGGCCGATCGATCTGCCCGAGGGGTTCTAGGGTTGGATGACATCGACACAGCGCCGCACGCGGCGATGTGTCTCTCGATACGCGGCTCTGCCGCTACGCGACGACTATTCGAGACGAGCGGGGGTGTGTGATCGATCCGATGTCGACCCTGAGCCATGCCGCTACCCGCAAAAAAGCCGCCCCGTTGCCGGAGCGGCCCTTTCGCTGTCGATAGCCGTATGGCGATCAGCGTGCGCTGGTTTCCACGCCGCGGCTGACCGCGCCCTTGGCGTCGGCGGCGCGGAAGGACACGGGCGTCTTGCCCGAAAAGCCCGAAACGCGGCCGTCGCGGACCACCAGGCGGAAGGGCTCGCCACCCGGATAGCGGCGACCCTCGATCACCTGACCCGACTTGGCGGGCGTCGCGGTGTAGACATAAGTCTGGCCGTCATGGGTGAAGCGCTGCTCGTCCGCGGCAACGGCGGCGGTGGCGAAGGAGGCGGCCGTCGCAGCGGCCAGGAGGATGGTCTTGCGCATCGTGGATGCTCCTGGTTGGGCGGGCGGCCGCAGGGGCCTCCGCAGGGTTGTCGACGGGATATTGCGGTGCAGCATCGGCGGCAAATGCAAAGGCGCTGTGCGCGGTTGCAGCTTTTGCACGCCGTGAGCGTACCGCCGGCCGGGATTTGAAGCGCGGCGGGCTTTCGGCTAGAGCGCACCGCTTTCTGTTCGATCGGACCTGGTGATGACGCTCTACACCCGCTTTGCCGCGCATATCGATGCGGCGCTGGACACGCTGGTTGCCGCCGGCACGCTGCCGGGCGGGCTGGATCGTCGCAACGTGACGGTGGAGCCGCCGCGCGATGCCAGCCACGGCGATCTGGCGACCAATGCCGCGATGGTGCTGGCCAAGCCGGCCAGTACCAATCCCCGCGTGCTGGCCGAGGCCCTGGCCGCCGAACTCGGTCGGCTGGACGATGTGGACAGTGTGGCGGTGGCGGGTCCGGGCTTCATCAACCTGAAGCTGACCGACGATGCGTGGCGCGGCGAATTGTCGGCGATCCCGGCGGCGGGGGCGGATTATGGCCGCGCCCCGTCCGGCAAGGGCGTGACGGTCAACATCGAATATGTCTCGGCCAATCCGACCGGGCCGATGCATATGGGCCATTGCCGCGGCGCGGTGGTGGGCGATGCGCTGGCCAGCCTGCTGGAGTTCGCCGGCCACACGGTGATCCGCGAATATTATGTCAACGATGCCGGAGGGCAGGTCGATGTGCTCGCCCGCTCGGTGCACCTGCGCTACCGTGAGGCGCTGGGCGAGACGGTGACGATCCCCGAGGGGCTGTATCCCGGCGACTATCTGGTGCCGGTCGCCAAAGACCTGGCGGCCGAGTTCGGCGATCGCTTCGTCGGCGCGCCCGAGAGCGAATGGCTGGCGACGTTCCGCACGCGCGCGGTGGCGGCGATGATGGCGATGATCCGCGAGGATCTGGCGCTGCTCGGCATCCATCACGACGTCTTCTCGTCCGAGGCGGCGTTGCAGGCGGCAGGCAAGCCCGAGGCGGCGGAGGCCGAACTGCGCGCCCGCGGGCTGGTCTATGACGGTGTGCTGGAAGCGCCCAAGGGCGAGACGCCGGACGACTGGGAGCCGGTGGAGCTGCCGCTGTTCCGCTCGACCGCCTATGGCGACGATCAGGATCGCCCGATCCGGAAGTCGAACGGGCAGTGGACCTATTTCGGCGCCGATCTCGCCTACCACTTCCAGAAGGCGCAGGGCGCCGACCAGTTGATCGACATCTGGGGCGCGGATCATGCCGGCACGGTCAAGCGGATCGTGGCGGCGGTGGCAGCGCTGACCGGGGGGCAGACGCGCTTCGACGTGAAGCTGGTGCAGATGGTGCGGCTGCTGCGCGGTGGCGAGCCGGTGAAGATGTCCAAGCGCGCGGGCAATTTCGTGACGCTGGCCGATGTGGTGCGCGAGGTAGGCCGCGACGTGGTGCGCTTCACCATGCTGACCCGCCGTGCCGACGCGCAGATGGATTTCGACTTCGCCAAGGTGGTGGAGGCGTCCAAGGATAATCCGGTCTTCTACGTGCAATATGCGCATGCCCGGATCGCGTCCCTCCACCGCCGCGCGACCGAGGCGGGGATCGCGGAAGGGGAGGCCGACCTGTCCCGCCTTGATACGGAGGAACTGGCGCTGGTGAAGCTGGCCGCGCAGTTCCCGCGGATCGTGGATACGGCGGCGGCGGCGCGCGAGCCGCACCGGATCGCCTTTTATCTCTACGATCTGGCCGCTGCCTTCCACGCGCTGTGGAATGTCGGCAACGACCGGCCGGACCGCCGCTTCCTGGTGGTGGAGGATGCCGAGGCGACGCGGGCACGGCTTTTCTTGGCGTCCGCGATCGGGCAGATTGTGCGCAACGGCCTCGCCATCATGGGCGTCGAGGCCGTCTCGGAGATGAAGTGAATGGCGGACGAGATGGACCTGCGCGAGGAAGATCGCCTGCCCTGGCTGGAGACGGTGGAGCCCGATGAGCCGGAAGGCGTCGGCATCGGCAAGGTCGTCGCCCTGGTCGTGCTGGGACTGGGCGTGCTGGCCGCGATCGTCTTCGGCATCTACCGTTTGCAGACGCGGGGCGGCGAGGCCGGCGACGGCGCGGTGATCGCCGCGCAGGAGGGCGACTACAAGGTGCGCCCGAACGATCCCGGCGGGTTGAAGGTGAAGGGCGAGGGCAACAGCGCCATCGCCACCAGCGCCGGCAAGGGCGGCACCGGCAACGGCGCGATCGACCTGGCGGCGGTGCCCGAAAAGCCGGTCGACGGCACCCGCGTCGTCCAGAAGCCGAGCGAGGCAGGCGGTGGCCGCAATGCGGTGGCGCAGGTGCCGGAATCGGGTGGGCGGCTGGTCGCCGCGGCGCCCGTCACGGTGAAGCGCGCGCCGACGCAAGGGGGCGGAACCGGCGGATCGCTGGTGCAGCTCGGCGCCTATCCGAGCGAAGCCGTGGCGAACGACGCCTGGGGCCGCTTCTCCAAGCGCTTCTCCTATATCGCGGCGCTGGGCAAATCGGTGGAAACCGTGTCGATCAACGGCCGGACGCTGTACCGGCTGCGGGTGAATGCGGGCAGCGCGAACCAGGCGGCGGATATCTGCGGGCGGCTGCGGGTGGCGGGGGAAAGCTGCTTCGTCGCAAGCTGAGGTCGGTGGCGCGGGCTTCGTCGTCACGCTAGACCCGTGATATGAAGCCCGTCATCTTTGGCCTGTCCGGCCCCGTACTTACCGCCGACGAACGCGCGTTTTTCGCGAGCGTCGAGCCGGCCGGCTATATCCTGTTCAAGCGCAACATCGTCGACCGGCCGCAGCTACGCGCGCTGACGGACTCGTTGCGCGAACTGGCCGGGCGCGACGATCTGGCGATCCTGATCGATCAGGAGGGTGGACGCGTCGCCCGCATGGGGCCGCCGGAATGGCCGGCCTTCCCCGCCGGTCCCGCCTTCGACGCCTTGTACGAGATGGCGCCGATGTCGGCGATCCAGGCGGCGCGGGCCAATGGTCAGGCGCTGGGGCTGATGCTGCGCGAGGTGGGGATCACCGTGGACTGTGCGCCGCTGCTCGACGTGGTGCAGGCCGATACGACCGAGGCGATCGCCTGCCGTGCCTATGGCCGCGAGCCGATGCGGGTGGCGGCGCTCGGGCGGGCGATGCTGGAAGGGCTGGCGGCGGGCGGCGTGGTCGGCGTGGTCAAGCACATGCCGGGACATGGCCGCGCGCTGGTCGATTCGCATCATCTGTTGCCGACCGTCACCGCCGATGCCGCCGCGCTGGAGGATGATCTCGCGCCGTTTCGTTCGCTGGCCGGGGCGCCGATGGGAATGACGTCGCATATCGTGTTCGAGGCATGGGATGCGGCGCGGCCGGCAACGCTGTCCCCGGTGGTGATCGAGCGGATCATCCGCGGCGCGATCGGTTTCGACGGGCTGTTGATGACCGACGATATCGACATGAAGGCGCTGTCGGGCAGTGCCGGCGAAAAGGCGGCGGGGGCGATCGCGGCGGGATGCGACCTGGTGCTCGATTGCTGGGCGCGGATGGACGAGATGGTGGAGATTGCCGGGCGGCTGGGGCCGATCGGCGAGGCGTCGCGGGCGCGACTGGACCGGGCGATGGCGAGCGTCGGCGCGGGCGAGGGTGATTTCGACGCGCTGATCGCGACGCGCGACGCGTTCCTGTCGCTGGTGGAGTGACGTGGCCGGCGAGCAGCTCACACTGGACCTGGAGGGCTGGGAAGGGCCGCTCGACCTGCTCCTGTCGCTGGCGCGTGCGCAGAAGGTGGACCTTCGCCAGATCTCGATCCTGGCGCTGGTCGAGCAATATCTGGGCTATGTGAACCGGATGCGCGCGCTGCAACTGGAAGTCGCGGCGGATTATCTGGTGATGGCGGCGTGGTTGGCGTTCCTGAAATCCTCGCTGCTGCTGCCGCGCCCGCCCGAGGCGGAGCCCGACCCGGAAGACCTGGCGATGCGGTTGCAGTTGCGGCTGGAGCGGCTGGCGGCGATGCGCGAGGCGGGTGCGCGCTTGATGGCGCGGGACCGGCTGGGACGCGATGTGTTCGCGCGCGGGACGCCCGAGGGGCTGCGCGTCGAGCGGCAGGGGAACTGGCGCGCCGATATCTACGATCTTCTGACCGCTTACGGACATGTCACCGCGCGCAATCGGCCGGTGATGCATGTGGTGGCGGATCGGCAGGTGATGACGCTGGAGACCGCGCTGGCACGGGTGTCGCGGATGGTGGGCGAGCGGATCGAATGGACCGCGATCGAGCGGTTCCTGCCCGAGGGGACCGAGCGGCTGCGGCGGTCGGCGCTGGCGTCGAGCTTCGTGGCGGCGCTGGAACTGGCGCGGCAGGGGCGGGTGGCGATGCGGCAGGATGCGCCGTTCGCGCCGCTCTACCTGAAGGCGCCGGCATGAGCGCCCTTGTCCGCGCGGTGGAGGCGGTGCTGTTCGCCGCGGCCGAGCCGATGACGGTCGAGGCGATCCGCCGGCATGTTGGCGGGGAGGCGAGCGCCGCGGAGGTGCGCGATGCCCTCGATACCCTGGCGGAGCATCATGCCGAACGCGGCTTCCAGCTTGCCCGGCGCGGCGATCGCTGGCTGTTCCAGACCGCACCCGATCTGGCGCATCTGCTGCGCCGGGAGCGCGACGAGCCGCGTCGGCTGACCCGCGCGGCGACCGAGACGCTGGCGATCATCGCCTATCACGAACCGGTGACGCGCGCCGAGGTGGAGGCGATCCGCGGCGTCGCATTGTCGCGCGGAACGCTGGACGTGCTGATGGAGGCCGGCTGGGTGCGTCCCGGCCGACGGCGCGAGGTGCCGGGGCGGCCGCTGACCTATGTCACGACGCCCGATTTCCTGGCGAGCTTCGGGCTGGAAAGCCTGCGCGATCTGCCCGGTCTTGCCGATCTGCGCGCGGCCGGGTTGCTCGATCCGGTCGATCTGGGCGCCGAACGGATGGAGATGCGCGCCGAGGCGCCGACGGACGAGGATGGCTGATCCACTGTCACGCTGGTGTAAGATGCCGCGGCGAAAGCGCCCTCATCCGCCAAGCGCACGCCATCGGCCATTGCCCGCCGCGTGCGCAACGCTTACATGAAACTTCGTTTTCAGGAGACGTGCCATGGGCAGCTTTAGCCCGATCCATCTTCTCGTTCTCGCCGTGGTGGCGATCCTGCTGCTGGGTGGCGGCCGTTTTTCGAACCTGATGGGCGATGTCGCCAAGGGCGTGAAGAACTTCAAGAAGGGCATGGCGGAGGAAGAGGAATCCTCAACCAAGCCATCGGCGCGGATCGAGGCGAAGAAGGCCGCGGAGCCCGCGTTCGATCGTGACGGCGAACGTGTTCGCGACGATCGTTGATCTGACCGCATAGCCCGGCGCCCCCATGTTCGATATCGCGCCGACCGAGTTCATGCTGGTCGCCTTCGTGGCGCTGGTCGTGATCGGTCCGAAGGATCTGCCCAAGGCGATGCGGGTCGTCGGCTATTGGGTCGGCAAGGCACGCGGGGTCGCGCGCCAGTTCCGCCAGGGTTTCGACACCATGGTCCGCGAGGCGGAACTGGAGGAAATGGAGAAGCGCTGGGCCGCGGAGAACGAGCGGATCATGCGCGAGCATCCGCCCGCGCCGCCGGCCGCACTGGACGATGAGGCGCCCGCGACCCCGGTGTCGCTGGACAAGCCCAGCGATCATCACGGTGGCACCGATCCCGTTCACGACGACACGAGTGATCGCCCGGTGACCGTCGAGAAGCCCCATATCGTGCCGGCGGCGCCAGGCACCACCGCGCATACGCCGGACGGAGCCCCGTCTTGACCGAGACCGACGAACTGGATGCCAGCCGCGCCCCCTTGCTGGACCACCTGATCGAACTGCGCCGGCGGCTGCTCTATTGCATGCTCGCCATCGCGCTGGCCTTTGCCGTATCCTATTATTTCTCGGAGGCGATCTTCGGCTTCCTCGCCCGGCCATTGCTGGCTGTCGGGCAAGGCCGGGTGATCTACACCGAGATATTCGAGGCCTTTTTCGTACAGGTCAAAGTCGCCTTCTTCGCGGCCATGATGATCGCGTTTCCGGTGATCGCAAACCAGCTTTGGCAGTTCGTCGCGCCGGGATTGTATCGCAAGGAAAAGCGCGCCCTGCTGCCCTTTCTGATCGCGACGCCGATGCTGTTCCTGATGGGCGCGGCGATGGCCTATTACGTCGCGATCCCGATGGCCCTGCATTTTTCGATGGGGTTCGACGGGATGGTCGGCGGCGTGCGGCGCGAAGCCCTGCCGGCTATCGGTAACTACCTGTCGTTCGTCATGCAGTTCCTGTTCGCGTTCGGCCTGGCGTTCCTGCTGCCGGTGTTGCTGATGCTGCTGGAGCGTGCCGGGATCGTCACCCGCAAGCAGTTGGTGGGCGCGCGGCGTTATGCCATCGTGGGTGCGACGGCGATCGCCGCCGTGCTGACCCCACCCGATTTGATGAGCCAGATCCTGCTCGCCGTGCCCCTGTGCCTGCTCTACGAACTGGCGCTCATCGGCATCTGGTTCACCGAGCGCAAGCGCGCCAAGGAAGCCGGTCAGGATGTCGAAACCGTCTGAGCCTTCGGCCCCGACCGGCGGCCTGTCGGTCGAGACCCGGACATAAAAACGGCCCCGCCACACGGTTTGTGGCGGGGCCGTTTTGCTTGACGCCTGTCAGGCTTACTTGGCGTCGTTCGCCGTCTTGGCGACCGTATCGCCGGCCGAGCCGACATCGCGGCCGACGCCTTCCACCGTGTTGCAAGCGCTGACCATGAGCGCGCCAGCGACAAGCGCCAGCCCAACAAACTTACGCATAAGAACCTCCTGAACAGCGTAAATACCGCCATTCAAATGCCTGAGCCAAAGCGTTCGTTCCGCCGATGTTACGAGAAGGTAAAATGATCTGCCGGTGATGGTCAGACACTGCCCCGGCACGAATGCACGGCCCTTAGAACGAATGTAGGCCTGGAAGCGCCACCGGGGGGGGGGAGGGTTGACGCTTCCAGGCCCATGTCGTGGACAGCGAGAGCGGGGGGGGCATAAGATCGCTATCCGGGGAGTAGAACAGGCAACGGGTTCTGGGGTTCCACGCGTTTCGAAATTTTACCGAAAATTTTTTCGGCCCTTTTCCGATGCCTCTATGCCGATGGTCAGTCGCGCCCGACGATCGCGATGGTGATCTCATAGGCACCGGTCAGCGGATCGTGGTGGAGCTTGGCGCGGAGCTGGCGCGCAAGACCTTCCATGACACGGCCGTAGCGGTTGGTGGCCAGGTCGCGCAGCATGTCGTCCTCGACCAATGCGCGCGATACCACCCGCAGCCGGGCACGCCCCGGTTCCTCGGCGATCGGCTTGACCACCAGACGGATCTGCGCGGTGGGGTCGCAGCCCATCGCCAGTTCGATCGTCTCGGTAATGAGGAAGGCGACGGCGACCGCGACGTCTTGGTTGACCAGCACGGGATCGACATCAAGCGTGATCCCCAGGCCATGGGACTGTTCCGGCGCGGTCGCGCGGATGTTCGCGGCCAACTCGCCGATCATCGTCCGCAGGTTCAGGCCGCGATTTTCTTCCAGCTCGGCAAAATGGTTGCGGTGTACCACGGCCAGTGCATCGACGCGGCGCTGGATCGAGGAATAGGCGGCCGTCGCCTCCGGAGTCTTCGCGCCGCGGGCATGGAAGTTGATGAGGCTGGAGATCACCTGCAGGTTGTTCTTGACCCGGTGATGGACCTCGCGGGTCAGCTTCGTCTGGCGCACCAGACCCTCGGCCAGGCCTTCCTCGTGCATGGCCACCGTCTGGGTGATCGCCTGGAAGGTTTCGGCAAGGTCGCGGATTTCCTGCGCCGGCGCCTCCCGCACGGCACTGATGTCCAGCGCCTCGCCGGGCTCATAGGCGGCGACGGTGCGGCGCAACTGGCGCAGCGGGCGGATCAGCAGCCGGTCGACGACCAGCCAGCCGATACCGACCGCCGCGATCCACATCAGGATCGGCAGGGCGAGCGCGACGACCAGGGAAGAGGTGATCGGCGCACTGCGCATGCTGGTGCGCAGCGACAATCCGGCGATCCCGAGATCGGTGGTCAGCGTTTCCATCCGATCGAGCGGGCCACGGGCATCGATCCGATCGAGGACCAGCGCCTCTTCGCCCCGTTGCAGGACGTTCTCCGCCGGGTCGGTGCGGGTGTTGCGGGTCACCAGGGTGCGCAGGAACGACAGGGGGAAGAATGCGCGTGCCGCCGCGCGGCGGTCGCCGGCCTCGATCGAAAGGACCAGGCCCTGATCGGGAAGGATGTCGGCGCCGACCGGTGATGCCTGATCGCGCACCGGCATGGCGGCGGGCAACGCATCCCCGCACAGGGCACGGCCGCGGCGATCGACGATCTGGAAGCGCGCGCCAGACATGGATTGCTGCGCAAAGACGCCCTGGGCGCGCGCACAACTTGGCAGGTCCAGCGGATCGTTGCCGAGCGCGCCGACTGCGACGCGCAATGCGGTCATGTCCCCTGACAATTCGGTCGCCAGGGCGCGGGCATCCTCGTTCGCCGCAACGCGCAGACGACCGCGCGCTTCGGCATCGGCCAGTCGCGTGGTCTGCAAGGTTGCGAAGATGGCGATCAGCGCGAGCAGCAACAGCGCCACGCTGAGGATCAGGACGAGTTTCGACCCGGTCGTCAGCCGGGACAATGCCGGCGGACGGGAAGGCGATGCATCGGTATCCGATGCGTTAACGGTGTCGATGGCCATACGGCCTCTGTTCAGTCGAGCTTGCTCAAGAGATCAAGCATCTCGTCCGGAATTTTTTCATCGACCGCCTTCTGGTACACCGAGCGCAACGCGCCACCCATGTCCCGGTCCTTGTCCGCACCCTGCTGGCCTGAATCGCCAGGCTGGCCCGGTTTGCTGGACGGCGTGGTCTTCTTCGTCTCGGTGCCCAAACTCAAAAATTCCCCCTGCACGACCCAAGGACTTGGGCAACAGACGCTGCGGTAACGGTTCTCGCCGTGCTTCCGCGACGTGTGCGAGCCATAGTTGATAACGCGAGGAAACCAAATTGGATGTCGATGGTTCCAGCCGCAACGCGAAAATTCCGCGAGGCGTAGGGTTCATCCGGCGTCCGACGGCGATTTCGACGAACGGGATTGAAAACCGGCGGGCCCCCGGACACATGAGAGGCCCGCGATCACGTCAGGGAGTACCGAATACCCATGTCGCTTGGACAGCAACTCGCGCCCCATCTTCCTTTCCTGCGGCGCTATGGCCGGGCCCTGACCGGCAGCCAGAGCCATGGCGACAAATATGTCCGCGCCACGCTGGAAGCGATCGTCGCCGCGCCTGACCAGTTTCCGCGGGACGTCGATCCCCGTCTCGGCCTGTACCGGATGTTCCAGGGGATCTGGTCGTCGGCGAACTATGACGAACTCGACATCGACACCGGCAGCGCCGATGGCGGAGAGGCCGTGGCCCGTGCCCGCCTGGCGCGCATGACGCCCCTGTCGCGTCAGGCGCTGCTGCTGACGGCGATGGAAGGATTCACCCCCGAGGACGCGGCCTATCTGATCGATGTCGATCCCAGCGAGGTCGAGAAGCTGGTCGCCGAGGCGCTGGCCGAGATCGAGAAGCAGACGCGTGCGCGCGTCCTGATCATCGAGGACGAGCCGATCATCGCGATGGATATCGAGACGATCGTGCGGGACCTGGGCCATGAAGTGACCGGCGTTGCAGTGACCCGCGACGAGGCCGTCGCGCTGGCGATGGAGGATCGTCCCGGTCTGGTGCTGGCCGACATCCAGCTTGCCGATGACAGCTCGGGCATCGATGCGGTCAAGGATATCCTGGCCGAGTTCGAGGTGCCGGTGATCTTCATCACCGCTTTCCCGGAACGTTTGCTGACCGGCGAGCGTCCGGAGCCGACCTTCCTCATCACCAAGCCGTTCCAGCGGTCCACGGTGAAGGCGGCGATCAGCCAGGCGCTGTTCTTCGACGAAAGCACGGTTCCGGCAATTTAAACGATTACGGACCCAAAACGATGTTGGTGCGTTGACGGTGCATGGCTGATCCGAACGAACCCATGCATGTCGATGGCGAGCGCGCTCGGGCAGGAAGCACACCGCATATGACGCGGTATATCCTGCCCGTCTCGCTCGTGCTGGTAATTGTCATCTTCGCCTTTCTGGTGATGCGCTGACCTCCGTCGCCTGCACGCACGACGCTGGCATTCGGCCAGCTGGTTCCTTATGTAGCGAGGGCGTTCGACCGCGAGCGCCTTCGGATGATCGGATTTCCATGACCCAGCCCCAGCCGCGGGACGATTTCCCAGGCGACGCGCCGGTCGAGCACGTTGCTCTACCTGATTCCGAGTTCAAGGCGGAACTTGCGCGAGTCATCCCGCATCTGCGTGCGTTCGGGCGATCCTTGTCCGGCAGCCGCGATCTGGCCGACGATCTGGTGCAGGAAACGCTGCTGAAGGCCTGGGCGGCGCGCAAGCGTTTCCAGGCGGGCACGAACATGCGCGCCTGGACCTTCATCATCCTGCGCAACCTGTATCTGTCGCAGATGCGCCGCGCACGCTTCAAGGGCGAGTGGGACGATCTGGTGGCGGACCGCATTCTGGCGGCACCGGCCAGTCAGGATCGCCACGTCGAACTGGGCGACATGCAACGCGCGCTGATGCACCTGCCGCAACCCCAGCGCGAGGCGCTGATCCTGGTCGGCGCGGGTGGCTTCGCCTATGAGGAAGCCGCCGAAATCTGCAACGTCGCGGTGGGAACGATCAAGAGCCGGGTGGCGCGCGGTCGCGTCGCGCTGGAATCGATCCTGAGCGATGGAACATTGCCGTCGCGGCGCGAGCATGAAACGGACAGCAGCAAGACCGCGCTGGACTCGATCATGGGCGATGTGGACGAGTTGAGCCGCGGACGCTGATCGATCAAGATCGCTGACGGGAAGGGCCGCTGCACATTCGTGCGGTGGCCTTTTTCAGTTCGGGCGGGTCGTGGCGGTGTCGAGCTGGCGCAGAAGCGCCATGAAGTCGTCGTTCCGGGTCGGCAGCGCGGTATAGGCATCGCGCAGCGCAGCACCGATCGCGTCGGTCACTCGCGGCCGTGCGACGATGATGCCGTTACCCTGCTTCATTCCGGATGCTTGCGGTGCCATACCGACTGAACGGTCGGATGCGGCGCAAGTTTCCTGCCGGATGTCAAGAGGCACAATTGCATGGGACGAGGAATGACGAACCGCATCGAGCATGCCGCCATTGCCGAAGCTGCCGCGCGGGCGCGCGCGCATTCGCCTTTTCTGGCCATGCTGATGGAGCGCGAGCCGGAGCGCACGGCCGAGGCCTTTGACGGCCGGCTGAACCTCGACATCAGGCGCGGTGCGGACGAACCGGTCGGGCGGCGACTCCGGCTGGAGCGGCGCGCCCTGGCGCTGACGGTCGCCTTGGGCGATCTGGCCGGGGTCCTGGATCTCGGTCAGGTCACCGGTGCCCTGACCGGTTTCGCCGACCATGCCCTGGATGCCGCGATCCGCACCGCAATCACCGAGCGGGTGCCGGATGCCGAACCGCAAGGCTTCGTCGCGATCGCGCTGGGCAAGCAGGGTAGCGGCGAACTCAATTATTCCTCCGACATCGATCCGATTTTCCTGTTCGATCCGGAAACCCTGCCGCGCCGCGCGCGGGAAGAGCCGGAAGAGGCGGCGGTCCGGATAGGCAAGCGCGTGGTGGAGATTTTGCAGGCCCGCGACGGAGACGGCTATGTCCTGAGGGTCGACCTGCGACTGCGCCCGTCGCCCGAGGCGACACCCATCGCGCTGCCGGTGAACGGCGCGATCGCTTATTATGAAAGCCAGGCCCTGGCGTGGGAGCGGGCCGCGTTCATCCGCGCCCGCGCCGCGGCGGGCGACATCGCGCTCGGCCGCCGCTTCCTGGAGGCGGTGAAGCCGTTCGTATGGCGCCGCACGCTCGATTTCGGTGCGGTGCGCGAGGTGCGCGATCTGACGCGGCGTATTCGCGATCACCATGCGCAGGGGCAGGCGTTCGGACCGGGATACGACCTGAAACGCGGGCGCGGCGGCATCCGCGAAATCGAATTTTTCGCGCAAATCCATCAGTTGATCCATGGCGGGAGGGATGCGCATCTGCGGGCGCCGGCGACGCGCGAGGCGCTGTCGCGGCTGGCGGCGGCGGGGCGGATCGACGAAGGGGATGCGGCAGCGTTCGGGGAAGCGTACACCCTGCTGCGCACCATCGAGCACCGGGTGCAGATGATCGACGATCGGCAGACGCATAAGCTGCCGACCGGCGACGGGCTGGAGCAGGTCGCACGGTTGCATGGCTTGGAGAATGGGGCGGCACTGATCGACTTGCTGGCGCCGCATGTGACGCGGGTCGGGCGGACCTATGATGCGCTGGACGATGGCCGCGAGGGCGTCGGCCTGCCGGGCGAGGGGGCGGGGCTGGCCGAGCGGCTGGCGACGATGGGCTTTGCCGATGCGGACGGTGCGGCGCGGCGGATCGCGGCGTGGCGCGGGGGCAGTTATGCCGCGCTGCGCAGTCCGGCGGCGCGCGATGCGCTGGAGGCGGTGCTGCCGACGCTGGTCGAGACGCTGGGCGCCGCCCCCGATCCGGCGGACGCGATGATCCGGCTGGATGCGCTGTTCGAACATATGCCGAGCGCGATCAACATCTTCCGCCTGCTGGAGGCGCGGCCGGGACTGGCGACGCTGTTGATCGCGATCCTGAGCCATGCGCAGCCGCTGGCGACCGACCTGACCCGGCGGCCGGCCCTGCTCGACGGACTGATCGACGCCACCGCGTTCGAGCCGACGGGGCCGGTGCCGACCCTGGTCGCGGCGATGAGCGGCGGCGATGCGGACGATTATCAGCGGCGGCTGGATCACGTGCGGCAGTTGGTGGGGGAGATGCGGTTTGCGCTGGGGGCGCAGGTGGTGGCGGGGGCGGCCGATCCGCTGGCGGTGGCGGGAGGCTATGCGCGGGTGGCCGAGGCCGCGGTCGAGGTACTGGCGCGCGCGACCGTCGATGCGTTTGCGGTACGGCACGGCGTCGTGCCGGGCAGCGAGCTGGTGATCCTGGCGCTGGGGCGCATGGGGGGCGCGGCGCTGACCCATGCGTCCGACCTCG
Organism: Sphingomonas sp. GM_Shp_2; assembly: GCF_026540875.1. Classification (NCBI taxonomy): domain Bacteria; kingdom Pseudomonadati; phylum Pseudomonadota; class Alphaproteobacteria; order Sphingomonadales; family Sphingomonadaceae; genus Sphingomonas; species Sphingomonas sp. GM_Shp_2. Next base: position 11,405 of record NZ_JALNUQ010000031.1, on the reverse strand, counting down.
ACCTGGTGTACCTCTTCACCGGCGACTTTGCCGGCGAGTCCGATGGCGAAAAGCCGCTGGGTGCCACGCTCTATTATAATCGGCTGGCGCAGCGGGTGACGGCGGCGCTGTCGGTACCGACCGCGGCGGGGCCGCTCTATCCGATCGACACCCGGCTGCGACCGTCGGGCACGCAGGGGCCGCTGGTCGTCTCGCTGGAGAGTTTCGCGCGCTACCAGCGCGAGGATGCATGGACCTGGGAGCATATGGCGCTGACCCGCGCCCGGCCCATCTTCGGGTCGGCGGCGGCGCGTGCGGCGACGCAGGCCATCGTCGACCGGGTGCTGGCCGGCGAGCGGCCGGCGCGCGACATCGCCGGCGAGGCGGAGGAGATGCGCGCCGAGATGATGCGCCACAAGCCGCCATCGGGGCCGCTGGACGTGAAGCTGTCGCCCGGCGGTCTGGTCGATCTGGAATTCGCGGTGCACCGGGCGCAGTTGATCCACCGGGTCGGGTTCGACCCGCATCTGGGCGAAGCGATCGCGGCGCTGGTGGAGGCGGGGGTGCTGCCGGCGGGGATGCGGGGGGCGCATGACCGGTTGACGCGTGCGCTGGTCGCGCTGCGGCTGCTGGCACCCGACGGGCAGCCGCCGGCCCCGGCGACGCAGACGCTGATCGCGCGCGCGCTGGGGGTGGCGGACTGGGCGGCGGTGGTTGCCATGCTGGAGACGACCCGGCAGGAGGTCGCCCGCGTCTGGCAGGGTGGAGAGAGCAAGGCATGACGATGGTCGAGGGCGATGCGATGCCGGCGGTGAGCGCCGTCGCGGCGGACGGCACGACCGTGGCGCTGGACAGCCTGCCGCTGCCCGCGGTGGTGTATTTCTATCCCAAGGACGACACGCCGGGATGTACGCGCGAGGCCCTGGATTTCAGTGCCTTGAGCGCGCAGTTCGTGGCGGCGGGGGCAAGCGTGGTCGGCGTGTCGAAGGACAGCGCGGCCAGACATGCGAAGTTTGCGGCGAAACACGACCTGTCGGTCCGGCTGCTCAGCGACGAGAGCGGCGCCGTGTGCGACGCGTTCGGGACGTGGGGCGAGAAGATGCTGTACGGCAAGACCTATATGGGGATCGAGCGTGCCACCTTCCTGTTCGGGCGCGACGGCCGGCTGGTGCGCGCGTGGCGCAAGGTGAAGGTGCCGGGCCATGCCGAGGCGGTGCTGGAGGCGGTGCAGGGCCTGTGAACGCGACGAGCCTGGGCGCGGCCTGTGCGGCGGTGCTGAACACCGCCGATCCCATGGCCAAGGTGCGGCTGGCGCGGGAAACCGCGCGGCGCTGGCGGCGCGGGGCGCTGGAACACCGGTTCGACGCAGCCCTGCCCGATGTGCCGGCGCGGCCCGAGCGGCCCGAACTGCTGCCCCCCAACCGCATGCCCAAACGCGGGCGGGGTGGATCGGAGCGCGGCCGGACCGCGCTGCTCCACGCGCTCGCGCATATCGAATTTTCCGCCATCGACCTGGCATTCGACATGGCCGCGCGCTTCGGCGCGCAGTTTCCGCGCCGCTTTGCCGATGACTGGATATCGGTCGGGGCGGACGAGGCGATGCATTTCGCCATATTGGATCGACGTCTGCGCCGGCTGGGTACGCCGTACGGGGCATTGCCCGCCCATGCCGGTTTGTGGGAAGCGGCCGAGGCGACCGCCCATGACGCCATGGCGCGGCTGGCGGTGGTGCCGATGGTGCTGGAAGCGCGCGGTCTGGACGTGACGCCCGAAACGGTGGCGCGGTTCGAGGCGGCGGGCGACACCGCCTCCGCGCGCATTCTGAACCGCATCTATACTGACGAGATCCGCCACGTCGGATTCGGTGCGAAATGGTTCGGTTATGTGAGCGCTGAACAGGATATCGACCCGGCACCGCATTGGCAGGCGCTGGTGCGCCGCTATTTCCGGGGTTCGCTGAAGCCTCCGTTCAACGACTCGGCGCGCGAGTCAGCCGGTCTGACGCGAGACTTCTACGCGCCTCTTGCCCAGAACTGACGTTCCACGGCAAACCTTTGCGCGTCTGGGGCGCGGTGGGGCTGCGAAACAGCGTTGGATGCACGAAGTCGTTCCGTGGGACCTTGCCGCGGGATGACGCAGCTTGTCGGGGTTCGATGATTAGCTTTCCGGTATCGGCCGCTCGGCTTGCAACCCGCCTCCGCGGTCTGTTCGTCACCCGCAACATCCTGTTCCACGATGGTCGCTCGGTTCGCCGTTTCCGCCTGCACGGTCGTGCGCAGTTCGGCGTCGCCACCGCCGGCGCGATGGTGCTGAGCCTGTCGGGTTACGGCGCGATGGCGGCGACCGGCGCGGTCGCCCATCATGACAACACCGCGCAGATCGCGCAGATGGAGTCGCAGATCGCGCGCATGCAGGCGCGGGTCGCCGCGATCCGCGAAACCGCCCAGGTCCACGCCCAGCGCGTCGAGCAGCGCCAGGCGCTGTTGACCGCGGTGATGACCGGCGAGGGTTACAACAAGGAGCTGGCCGCCGCGACGCTGCCGGTGCCGGCGGCAAAGGACGGCGTCGAGGCGCATGTGCTGGCGCCGCTGACCAAGGTCGAGACGCGGCAGGCGGCGCTTGCCGTGCCGGCGCAGGCGATGCTCGATCGCCGCTATGCCGACACCAGCGCGGCCATCCGCAAGCTGGGCCTGAAGCCCGAGCGTGTCGCCAAGCGCAGCGCGCCGGCCAAGGGCCCGGCGATGGGCGGCGAATATATCCCGGCGAACAGCGCCGAGGCCGCCGCCGACCTGCATGCCGACCAGCAGTTCCGGACGCTGTTCCAGAGCTGGAAGAAGATGGACGGCCTGCAGCAGGGGACGATCGCGATCCCCTCGGTCCAGCCGGTCGCCAATCTGCAGTTCACCAGCAACTTCGGCATCCGCTCCGACCCGTTCCGCGGCACCGCGGCGATGCATGCCGGCGTCGATATTCCCGGCCCCGTCGGCACCCCGATCTATGCCACAGCCGATGGCATCGTCTCCCATGCCGACCGCCGCGGCGGCTACGGCAATCTGGTCGAGATCAATCACGGCAAGGGCATCGCCACGCGCTATGGCCACCTGTCCAAGATCCTGGTCACCGACGGCGCGCGCGTTCACCGTGGCCAGCTGATCGCGCTGATGGGTTCGACCGGGCGTTCCACCGGCCCGCACCTCCATTATGAAGTGCGCATGGACGGTCATGCGGTGAACCCGGTGCCGTTCCTGACCACCGCCGATTACCTGCTCGCCTCGCAGGATCACAGCGTTCACCAGATCCCGGTTTCCACCGACGGCCCTGCCGCGCAGGATTGAGCGTGACGCCATTGCCGGGGGGGCGCGAGGCGCCTATCTCCCGGCCATGACCAGTGCAGTATCCGCCATCGGGCTGACCCAGGCCGCCGCCGCGCGCGTCGCGGCCATCGCGGCCAAGCAGAACAAGCCCGCCATCCTGCGCCTGTCCGTCGAGGGCGGGGGCTGTTCGGGGTTCCAGTACAAGTTCGGGTTCGCCGACATGGCGGACAGCGACGATGCGGTGACCGAGACCGATGGCGTGCGCCTGGTGGTGGACAGCATCAGCCTGGACCTCGTGCGCGGGGCGCAGGTCGATTATGTCGAGTCGCTGGGCGGCGCGGCGTTCCGGGTGACCAATCCCAACGCGGCCTCGGGCTGCGGTTGCGGCACCAGCTTCTCCGTCTGATCGGTTGTCCGTGAAAATCGTCACCTATAATGTCAACGGCATCAAGGCGCGGTTGCCGCGGCTGGTCGAGTATCTGACCGAGGAACAGCCCGACATCGTCTGCCTTCAGGAACTGAAGGCGAGCGACGAGACCTTCCCGCTGGGCGACATCGAAGCGGCCGGATACGGCGCGGTGTGGCATGGGCAGAAAAGCTGGAACGGCGTCGCGGTGCTGGCGAAGGGTGCCACGCCGGTCGAGCGGCAGCGCGGGCTGGCGGGCGAGGACGAGGACGAGCAGAGCCGCTATCTGGAATGCGATGTGGACGGGTTGGTGGTCGCCGCCCTGTACCTGCCCAACGGCAATCCGCGGCCGGGGCCTAAATTCGATTACAAGCTGCGCTGGATGGAGCGATTGGCGGCGCGCGCGAAGGTGTTGCTGGCCGAGGAAGTCCCTGCCGTGCTGGCGGGGGATTACAACGTCATCCCGAACGACGACGACACCTTCTCCGTGCGCGCCATGGCCGAGGATGCGTTGATGCAGCCGGAGAGCCGGGCCGCCTATCGCCGGTTGCTGGCGCAGGGCTGGACCGATGCATTGCGCACCCGTGCGCCCAAGGGTGGGGTGTGGACCTTCTGGGATTATCAGGCGGGGGCATGGGCGCGCGACACCGGGTTCCGGATCGATCATCTGCTGCTCAGCCCGCAGGCCGCCGACCGGCTGGTCGATGCCGGCGTCGACAAGGCGTATCGCGGGCGTGAAAAGGCCAGCGATCATGCCCCCACTTGGGTGACGCTGCGCTGATGCGCCCGTTGCTGATGGCCGTGCTGCTGGTCGCCCTGCCGGGCGTGGCCCAGGCGCAGCGCGATCTGTGCCCCGATCGGCCGGGGCTCAGTTCGCCGGCCTGCACCGTCGATCCGGGATCGGTGATGGTGGAGGTCGCGCTGGCCGATTGGGAGCGGGGGAGCGATGCGGACACCTGGCTGTTCGGCGATACGCTGGTGCGGCTGGGGCTGGACGCGTCGAGCGAGGTTGCGGTCGGCTGGACCCCCTTCGGCCATGTGCGCGAGCGCGGGGCCGGGGGCGGGCGTGCCGACCGGGTCGGCGACGTCACGCTGGAATATAAGCGCAACCTGCGCAATCCGGACGGGCACGGCTTTGCCATCGCGGTGGAGCCGATCGTGACCCTGCCCGTCGGGCGGGCGCCGGTGGGCGCCGGCACATGGTCGGCAGGGTTGATGGTGCCGATGACCTATGACCTGTCCGATGCGCTCCAGTTCGAGTTGATGCCGGAGATCGATGCGGCGGCGGACGAGGACGGTGCCGGCCGGCATCTCGCCTATGGCAGCGTCATCGGTCTGGAATATGACGTGTCGGACGCCTGGGAACTGGTCGGCGAGATGCAGTGGCGGCGGGACGACGACCCGGTCGAGCCCTCGCGGCAGGCGGTCGCGGGCCTTGCGGTGGCATGGCAGCCGAGCGACGAGGTGCAGTTCGACGTCGGATCGGTGTTCGGCCTGACCGGCGGCGCACCGGCGGCGCGCTTCTACTGCGGGGTCGCGCGCCACTTCTGATCGGCCGATTTCGCCACGAATTGGCGGGCCGAACCATCACTTGGCGAGCGCGAATTCGGCCTTTTTCTCAGAAATGGCGGATTTCCGCTGTGTTAGCGAACTGGCACGGTTGCTGCACTGCCTGGGACATCGGGGCGCCGCCCCGGTGTTCAAGGGAGTGACCATCATGTTCCAAGCCAAGCTGATCGCCGTTGCCATCGCCCTGACCGCGCCGGTGGCCGTTGCCGCCAAGGACGCGCCGGTGGTGAAGGCACCCGCCGCCGCTGCCGCCACCGCCGCCGCCAGCCCCGAGCGCGGCACGGCTCGCACCGAGCGCGCCGACACGCTGCGCTACTGCATCAAGGACACGGTCACCGGGTCGCGGATCTCGCGCAAGGAATGCCGCACCCGTTCGGACTGGCTGGCCCGCGGCTTCGATCCGCTGGAAGCGAAGTGACCCGCGGGGCATGGCGCATGGTGGCGGTGGTGCTGGCCGTAACGGCCGGCACCGCGGCTACCGCGGCCAAGCCGGAGCGGATCGACGCCCGGGTGATGGCCGCCGCCCTGGCCGCGCCCGAGGAGCCCGCCCGCGGCCAGCAACGCTATTGCTACCGCCAAGCGCGGGGCGAGCGGCCGGTGTGCCGCACGATGCGGCAATGGATCGCGCAAGGGTTGATGCCGGTCACGCGCTGACCGGCACGCCCGTTTTCAGGTCGCGCGCGTAGACGTTGTAGGTCTTGTTGACGCGGCTCTGGATCGTCTCGGCGATCGAGCGCATCCCCTGATTGTCGTCGAGGATCCAGCCGATCTCGCCCCGGCTGGCGCCGTATTTCGTGACCGAGGCGCGGCGGATATATTCGATCATCATGAAGGCCAGCTGGCTGGCCATGCGCGAGGACTGCAAATCCTTGCGCACGCCCATCAGGGGCACGCGCATCGTGCGCACCTGCGGCTTGCGCAGCCACAGCAGCAGCTTGGCCCAGCCGAAGGGCAGCAGGCTGCCGTTCAGCGGCTTGATCGCCTCGTTCAGGTCGGGCAGCGTGATCATGAAGGCGACGGGCTTGCCGTCCAGCTCGGCGATGCGGATCAGGTCGTTGAACACGATCGGCTTCAGCTTGACGCCGACATCCTTGATCTCGGGCGGGGTGAGGGGGACGAAGCCCCAATTGTCCGCCCAGGCATCGTTCAGGATGTCGAGGATGATCGCGGCCTCTTCCTCGAACCGGGCCTTGTTCACCTCGCGCACGCGGATGCGCGGGTTCTTCTCGCCCGACTGGATGATCCGCTTCACGATGGGCGGAAATTCCTGGGTGATGTCCAGTTCGTAGGTGAAGAGCTGCTTGATCGTGGTGTAGCCCGCTCCCTCGATCCAGCCGCGATATTCGGGCTTGGCATGGCCCATCATGATCGTGGGCGCATGGTCATAGCCATCGACCAGCAGGCCGGGTTCTTCCCAGATCGATTGCGACACCGGCCCCATCGCCCGGGTCATGCCCTGTTCGCGCAGCCAGCCTTCCGCCGCCGCCAGCAACGCCTGGAAAACATCCTGCCGCTCGGCATCCATCAGGCCCCATTGGCCGATCCCGGGACCGAAGCCCTGTTCGGCAGGCATGGTCAGCGCCAGCGTATCGATATGCGCGGAAATGCGCCCCACCACGCGCCCCCGCTCCTCGGCCAGGAAAAGCTGTGCCTTGGCATGGCTGTACCAGCCGTTCTTCTCAGGGGTGATCAGGCCCAGCGCCTCGCCTTTGAGCGGCGGTACCCAGTTGGGATCGCCGGCATACAGGCGGAAGGGCAGGTCGACGAACGCCTTGCGGTCGCGCTGCGTCAGCACCGGTCGGATCGTCAACGTGTCGGCCATGGTCGTTCCCGCAATCGATAAGTGTCGCGCCTCCTAAACGCATCCGTCGATCATAGCGAGTGAGGATTCCGCCAGCCCGCCCGCGGCGCGGCGCTGTAAATGCCACGGTCCCGCCACTATCTTGTGGCAATGGAAAAGGTCATGGACACCACGATTTCCCTCGCCCGGAGCACCGCTGGCGGTGCCGCTGCGACCAAGGTGCCGCTGCACCGTATCGCGGACGACAAGTCGATGCTGCGGACCGCGGCGGAGCTGACGCGCGACCTGATCGCGCCGCGCGCCGGCGTCTATTGGGCCGACCTGATCGCCTCGGTCGTGATCGGCTATGGCGCGCTGGCGGTGGCGGTGACGGCCGGCTCGACCGCGCTGGTGATCGCGGCGGGCGTGGTGTCGATGCTGGCGCTCTACCGCGCGCTCAGCTTCATCCACGAAATCAGCCACATAAAGCACGCCGCGCTGCCGCGCTTTCGCGGCGGCTGGAACGCGCTGGTCGGCGTGCCGATGCTGACGCCCTCCTTCATGTATGAGGGGGTCCACAACCTGCACCATGCCAAGACGCGCTATGGCACGGTCGAGGATCCGGAATATCTGCCGCTGGCGTTGATGAAGCCGTGGACGCTGCCGGTGTTCATCCTGGTGTCCGCGCTCGCGCCGCTCGGCCTGCTGATCCGTTTCGCGATCCTGTCGCCCCTCTCGCTGATGATCCCCGGCTTCCGCCGCGTCGTGGTCGAGCGTTATTCGGCCCTGGCGATCAACCCGCAGTTCCGCCGCCGCATGCCCGAGGGCGAGGCGCTGCGGATGTGGAACCGCGTCGAGACCGCGGCCAGCATCTGGGCGATCGCGATCGTCACCATGGTGGCCACCGGCACGATCCCGCTGCGCGGCTTCCTGATCGCGATGGCGATCGGATCGGGCGTGGCGGTGGTGAATCAGGTCCGCACGCTGGTCGCCCATCTGTGGGAGAATGACGGCGAGGCGATGACGGTGACCGCGCAGTATCTCGACTCGGTCAATGTGCCGCCGCCGGCGCTGCTGCCCGCGCTCTGGGCGCCGGTCGGCCTGCGCTATCACGCGCTGCATCACCTGTTGCCGGGTGTGCCCTATCATAATCTGGGCGAGGCGCACCGCCGGGTGACCGCCGCGCTGGAGCCGGGATCGCCCTATCACAAGGCGAGCTACAAGGGACTGCCGGGACTGGTGAACAAGATCGTGCGCAGTACGATGACGGTTCGCCGCTAAGCGCGGTCGCGGTGCGGGATTGATCGGGGGGAGTGGCGGTGCCGCTCCCCTTTTTTCGTGCTGGGTCCGGCGGTGGCCTGTCTCTCGATACGGCACCTCGATACGTGGCTGCGCCACTACTCGGTGCCTACTCGAGACGAACGGAGGGTTCGGGTTAAACGACGTCAGCTTGGAGACGTGCCGAGGCAGCGGAGCTGATCTACATCCGTTCGTCTCGAGTAGCCGTCGAGTAGCAGCGAAGCTGCGTAGCGAGACGGCGTATCGAGAGACATGATGCCGTGCGCCACCGACCTGCAGACAGGCTCACACGGCCAGCCGCTATTCCTCGGTGCGGATCAACACCGCTTCGCCGATCAGAAAGAACAGCAGAAACGGCGCCCAGGCAGCCAGAAAGGGCGGGTAGGCACCGAGATTGCCCATCGCCAGCGCGAAATTGTCGGCGACGAAATAGGCAAAGCCCAGCGCCATGCCGATGATCGCGCGGACGAACAGCTTGCCCGAGCGCGCGACGCCGAACGCGGCGACGGCGCCGAGCAGCGGCATCAGCACGGCGGAGAGGGGACCGGACAGCTTGTGCCACAGCGACCCTTCCAGCGCCTTGGTGGGGCGGCCGGCTTTCTGAAGATCGTCGATCGCCTCCGACAGGCCACGGAACGACAGGCTGTCGGCATCGACGCCGGCCAGCGTCAGTTGTTCGGGGGTGACGCCGTTGCCGACGACCATGGACGCGAAGCGGGTGACCTGACCGCTCGCCACGTCGAAGCGGGTGCCGGGGCCGATCCGCCAGGCATTGCCCTCGCGCTGGCCGCGCGGTGCACGCACGATGCTGCGCAGCGAGCCGCCGGTGCGGTCGTACAGGGTGACGCCGCCAAGCTGCGTCGCGGCGCCGCGGCCGCGGATCAGGTCCACCTGCAACAGGTCGTCGCCGTCGCGCACCCAGACGTTGGAGCGGTCACCGCTGTCGATCGGCAACGGGCCGTAATCGACCTTTTGCCAGGCGTTGAGCGTGGCGGTCGCGCGCGGGGTGATGCGATCGTTGAACGCGAAGCTGATCACCGCGACCCCGGCACTGGCGAGCAGCAGCGGCGCCAGCACCTGATGCGCGGACAGGCCGCCCGCCTTCAGCGCGATGACCTCCGAATTCTGGTTCATCGTGATCAGCGTCAGGATGGTGCCGAGCAGCACCGAAAAGGGCAGCACGAAGGAGATGATCTGCGGCGCACGCAGCGAGACGTAGCGCCACACCTCGCCGTCGCCATTGCCCGGCACCGCCAGGATGTTGCCCGATTCGGACAACAGGTCGAGCGCCTGGAGGACCAGCACGAGTGCCGCCATGATCGCAAAGGTGCGGACCAGGAACAGCTTGCCCATGTAGATGGCGATGGTGCGCGACGGGAAGATGGCGGACAGCCTCATGCCTTGGTCTCCGCTTCACGCGCGCGCATCTCGCGGGCGCGGCGGCGCGGCCCCGGCAGCCAGCGGGTGAACAGTTTGGCCAGCTTGGCGAAGCTGCGCTCCAGGATGCCGATCGGCTGGCCGCCAGGGACATAGGCGGTGACGTAGTACATCCAGCCGACGATCCCTGCGAAGATCGCGAACGGACCCCATAGCGCGATCAGCGGATCGACACGGCCCAGCGCGCCGATGTCCGCGGCATACTGGTTCACCTTGTGATAGGTGACGAGCATCACGATCGACAGGAAGACGCCGAGTGCGGAGGTGGATCGCTTTGGCGGAATGCCCAGCGCCACCGCAAGCAGCGGCAGCAGGAACATCGTCACCACCTCGACCAGCCGGAAGTGGAATTCGGCACGGCTGCCGTCGCGGGCTTCCTCCGACTGTGCCTCCTGCCCGTGACGGGCGAGTTCCGGCAGGGTGAACTCCAGGTCGCGGCCGCCGCGCTGGCGGAAATTCTCGAACTTGGGCAGGTCGATCGGCAGATCGTGGCTGGAGAAGGTCAGCACGCGCGGCGCGCGAAAGCTTTGCCGGTCGTGGATCAGCGTGCCGTTGGTCAGGCGGAAGATGATGACGTTGGGATCGTCGGTGGCAAGAAAGCGGCCACGCTCTGCGGTGACGCCGATCCAGTCGCCCTTGCCGGTCTGCGCATGGACGAAGATGCCGGACAGGTCGCGACCCTTGTCGCGGCTTTCCTCGATGCGGAGCGTCATGCGGTCGCCCAGATGGGTGAACTCGCCGACCTTGATCGAGGCGCCGAGCGCGCCGGTGCGCAGCTCGTAGCGCAGCCCTTCGTAATAATAGCGGGCGATCGGCTGCACATAGCCGACGATCGCCAGGTTGAGCGCGGCCAGCACGATCGCATACATATAGGGCACGCGCAGCAGCCGGGTGTAGCTCATGCCCACGCCGCGCATCACGTCCAGCTCCGACGAGGTGGCGAGCCGGCGAAAGGCGAGCAGGATGCCCAGCATCAGCCCGATCGGAATGCCCAGCCCCAGATATTCGGGCAGCAGATTGGCCAGCATGCGCCACACCACGCTGATCGGCCCGCCCTGCGTCGCGACGAAGTCGAACAAGCGGCGGATGCGGTCCAGCACCAGCAGCATCGCGGCGATGACCAGCGTCGCGAACAGCGGCAACGCGATCAGCCGGGCCATATAGCGGTCGATGGATTTCATGCGGTGGCTAAGGGTGCTCGGGCGGGCGGGGAGTTTGGCTATACGAACGCGAGGCTCGCGCGTCAGCCCCAATTCTGCGCGCCCGTCACTCCGCCGCGATGGAGGAGGGCAGGCGGTGCGCCGCGCGCGCCATGGCGGCGGCGATGCCGCGCTCCAGCCCGGCCAGGGTGAAGGGCTTGCGGAGCAGCTCATGGTCGCCGAACACCGCCGCATTCGCCTCGCCCGCGAACCCCGTGACGAACAGGACGGCAAGGTCGGGGAAGCGGCCGGCCAGGCCCGCGATCATCTCCGGGCCGGTCTGGCGCGGCATCAGCACGTCGGAGATGACGAGCTGGATGTCGGGATTGGCAGCCAGCATCGCCGGCGCCGCCAGCGGATCGTCGCAGGGCAGGGCGTGGTGGCCCAGTTCCTCCAGCGCGCCCATCGTGGCGGCCAGCACG
>NZ_JALNUQ010000030.1:0-45613 GCF_026540875.1 Sphingomonas sp. GM_Shp_2 | reverse complement strand
CACAAACCGCAACGTCCACACCAGTCGGCTACCCTCGGGCACGCGAGCATCTAACGTGCCGAGCGTCCGCGTCGGGGCACCGGTATAGGGTGGCGGCTGGACCATCAGAGCTTGCCCGACCAGCCGCGGCACGCCTGGTGACGCGGCGAGCCCTTCATCCGCTGGCGCCAGCATCGGCACCTTGCTGTCAGGCCAGACCAGAACGATCGTCGCAAGTGCCACTGCGATGATCCCGCCAGTCGCCAGTTTGCGCGCAGGCCAGGCTTCGACCAGTTCGCGAGGCGGAATGGCCTCGACACGCACCGCGATCCTGCCCGCCTGCACCCGCTGAAGCGGGCTTAGGCCTGCCGCATCGGCGAACACCAGATCGGTCGAATCCTCCAGCTCGGGATGGGTGCGATCCAACGTCGCGACCAGCCAATCCTCGTCAAGGCGCCGCGCTTGGCGAAGCGCAGCCGCCACGATCGTCACGCCAGCGGAAACCAGCAAGCCCAACGCCAGCCCCACGCCGCCGGCCCGCCAGCCAAGTAGCGTCAGCACTACTGCCGGTAGGATAGCGCGGGCCGCCACGATCTGGCCCGCGCGACGACGTGCCGGCCTCGCCAACCGCTCAATCATTGCTGCCGTCATGGCGACGGAGCCCGGCGCGACCGGGTCGCGAGTAGGCGTTCGGCGAGCCAGATCAGGGCGGTCGTCCATAGGAGGTGGGGCGTCAGATCGCGTTGGGGGCGATCGGGCGTCGGGCCGCCGGTGCGAGGGATGAGGTCGGCGGCAGGCGCGCGGGAGGGTGCGGGCAAGGGTTGAAGCAGGGTACGCAGGTGCATGGGGAAATCAGAGTCGAGCACCATCGGCATGGCGACCGGATCGAGCGGGCGGGTCAGGCGCACCAGCCTGCCGCGTCCCAGATGCGCTTCCTGTGCAGGGATCGCGCCGTCGGCATCGGCCCATGTCGCGGCAACGGCGGTGCGCGGGCCGATCAGCGCGGTCCCCCCCGCCGCCACATGGTCCCGTACCGCCGAGGGCAGCGCGCCGGGCGCCACGGCAGCGATGACCCGAGGCGCGTTCGCCCCGCCGCCCCATGCAGCCGCAACGGCATGCAGAACGTTCGTGCCCACCCCCGCCCCCTGTACGACCAGCCGCGGGGCAGCGGCGGGCGGAGGCGGCGGGGGTTCGGCACCGGCCACGATCCGCCAGGTCACCGGCCGGGAGAGCGCCGGCAGCATCGCGTCCATGCCGTCGATCACCGGTGGCACCAGCACGGTCAACGACGCCCCCTTGGGCAACTCGGCATCGAGCTGGCGCAACAGGCTCGCCACCGGTTGACGGGGCGGCGGGGCGGTATCGAGCGAAGGGAAACCCGGCGCCAGCCACACGCCCCGCGCGCCATCGACCCGCGCACCCGGCACGGCCGCGAGGACGGGATGGGGAGCATCGGCGTTCCACAGGACCGGGCGGGCGAGGAGCAGTGCGAGCAGCAGGATCAACAGGCAGCGCAGGAGCAGCAGCGGCCATTCGTCGAAGCGTGGGCGGTGACGGGGGCGCGGCGTCTGGTGGAGCCATCGAAGGGCGGGAAAGTCGAGGAGGCGATGCTCGGTCCGACGGGCAAGATGAATGACCAGCGGAATCAGGATCGCGGCAAGGCTGGCGAGCGCCGCCGGAGCGAGCAGCGCAGGCGTCATGCCCGCCGGCCGAACAGGACGTGGAGCGGCGTATCGACCGGCTGGTCGGTGAACAGCGTCGCGCAGGCCACCCCGGCAGCGGTAAAGCGTGCATGCAGTGCCGCCCGGGCTTCCCCGAACCGCATCAGAAACGCGTCGCGCAACGCAGGACCGTCGCCCACAAGCTCCCTGCCCGTTTCCGGATCGCGAAACACATGGCCATCGACAAAGGGGAAGTCGCGCTCAGCCGGCGTCAGTATTTCGATCGCCAGCACCTCCCGCCCCGCATCCGACAATCGGGTGGCGAGCGCGGCGGCGGCATCGTCGAAGAAGTCGGACAGCATCACGATCAGGTCACGCGCGCCGATCCGTTCCCATAAAGGCGCGAGCAGCGCTTCGTCGGGCAAGCCGCCCCCGGCTTCCAGCGTGGCGAGCATCCGCTGCAACCGGTCGCGCGCCTGCGTTCCTGATGCCGGTGCCGCCCTTTGCAGGCCATCGCCCCGCAACGCCAACAGGCCGAAGCGGTCGCCATTCGCCAGCGCCAGCTCGGCCAGACATGCCGCCACCCCCCGCGCTGCGGGCAAGCGGTCCGCCATCGAGGCGCTGGCGTCGAGCATGATCCACAGCGCCACCGGGCTTTCCCGCTCCGCCTCGCGCACGAAGAACCGGTCGGAGCGTGCATAAAGCTTCCAGTCGATCTGCCGCGGCTCGTCACCCCGCTCATAGGCGCGGTATTGCGCGAATTCGAGACCGGCGCCGCGCGACCGGCTGGCATGCGCGCCGATCCCCCGATCGCCCACCGCGCGCCGGGTGGCGAGCCCGAGCGCCTTCAGACGGTAGCGAACGTCGGCGGGGATCAGGTCAGCCGACAGGGCCACCCACTCCCGCGACCAGGCCCGCCACGACCGCATCGGCGTCCATGCCCTCCGCCTCGGCCGCAAAGGACAGCAGCAACCGGTGGCGCAGTACCGGCCCGGCCAGCGCCGCGATATCCTCCCGCGTCGCCGCCAGGCGGCCGTGGATCAGCGCCCGCGCCTTGGCCGCCAGCACCAGCGACTGGCCGGCGCGCGGGCCGGCGCCCCAGCGCACATAGCGTGTCACGACATCGGGCACGCCGTCCCCCGGTCGGCTGGCACGCACGATGCGCGTGATCCAGTCGAGCAGCCCGTCCGACAGATGCACCTGCCGCACCAGCGCCTGAAGCGACAGAACGGCCGCCCCCTCCATCACCCGCGGCACCGCGGGCAGGCCGCTGCCGGTGGTCTGTGCCAGGATCGCACGCTCCTCCACCTCGCTCGGATAGCCGACGCGGATGTGGAGCAGGAACCGATCCAGTTGCGCCTCGGGCAGCGGATAGGTGCCCGCCTGTTCCAGCGGGTTCTGCGTCGCCAGCACGAAAAAGGGCTGCGGCAACATGTGGGTGATGCCGCCATAGCTGACGGTGCGTTCCTGCATCGCCTCCAGCAGCGCCGCCTGCGTCTTGGGCGGGGTGCGATTGAGTTCGTCGGCCAGCAACAGGTTGGTGAAGACGGGGCCGGGCTGGAAACGGAAATGCCGCTTGCCGGTGCCGTGATCCTCTTCCAGCAATTCGGTGCCGAGAATGTCGCTGGGCATCAGATCGGGCGTGAACTGCACCCGGCGGAAGTCGAGATGCAGCGCCTCGCCCAATGAGCGGACGAGCAGCGTCTTGCCGAGACCGGGCACCCCCTCCAACAGGCAGTGCCCGCCCGCGATCAGGCCGATCAGCAGCTGTTCGACCACCTCCGCCTGCCCGACGATCGCCTGCCCGATTGCGGCGCGTAAGGTGGTCAGCGTGGCGAGTTGCGCCTCGATCTCCCCTTCGGTCATGCCAGGCTCAATTGTTCAGCGCATACAGCACGATGTTGACGCCGAACTTCGTATTGTCGTCCGCCAGGAAACGCTTGTTGCGCCAATCGTAGTCCCATTCGCACCCATAATCCTTGTTGCTGTAGAGGACGCCCAGCCGGCCATCGATGCTGATGCCGCGCAGATAGTCATGGACGAGGTCGTCGCCCCATCCGTTCAGCTCGAACCCGGTGGCGGGAGGCCCCGGAAACTTGAAAAAGCTGGAATAGAGCGCGTGGCTGTTCGGCAGCTTCTTCATCGCGGAGGCACCGAAGATCGCCGCCATCTGCCGTTCGAACGAGGTGGCGAACAGCCCGTCGATATCGTGGTTGCAATCGTCCACGAACACGAACCCGCCATTGCGGACATAACGCTCGAAATTGCGCCGTTCGGGGGGTGAGAAGTCGACCAGCTTGTGCCCCGCCATGTAGCAGAAGGGCGCGGTCAGCATCCTGGGATCGGCAAGTGCCACCACCCGCTCGCGCGGGTCGACGCGCAGGTTGGTATAGTCGACCAGCGCGGTCAGCAGGTTGCTCGGCATGCGCTGATCCACGTCCCAGTCGCCGGAATCGTACCGCAGCCGGGTGAACCAGAAGTCGTAGGCGCCGGCGCCTTGCGCCGCGCGGGGGAGCGCGGCGGCGGCGGCGGCCGCTACAAAACGGCGGAGAAATTGTTGGCGGGTCAGCATCGCCTTCCCCCCTCCGGGGAGAAGGAGGGGACCCGCGGCGCAGCCGTGGGGAGGATGAGGGGCTGCCACGAACGGAGCACTGCCTGGCTACCCCTCACCCTTCCCACTGCCCTGCGCCAGCGGGCCCCTTCCAGCATCAGGTCGCCCATGCCCCCGGCATGGGCTGAACAGCGCGGAGCGCTGTTCACCTGATGCTCCCCTCCGGGGAGAGGGACCAAAGCACCCCCTCCCCTCACACCGCGTCGGACAGGGACGTGAACGTGAAGTCCCGCAGCTTCATCGGCGGGATCATCATCACCAGCGAGGATTCGTCGCCTGCCACGCGCACCGGCTTGCCCAGTTCGTCGATATTGTTGAGCATGATCACCGGGCTTTCGTTGAAGCGGAAATTCTTCACCGGATATTTGATCTGCCCGTTCTCGATATAGAAGGTGCCGTCGCGGGTCAGGCCGGTCAGCAGCACCGTCTGCGGATCGACCATGCGGATATACCAGGTGCGGGTGACGAGGATGCCACGCTCGGTGCCGCGGATCAGGTCGGCGGTCGACTTGGTCCCGCCCGACATGATGAGGTTGCCCGGCGATCCGACCGCGGTCTTGCCCATCTTCTGCGCCCAGAAGCGGCTGTAGTCGAGGGAGGCGATCTTGCCGTCCTGCACGATCGCCTGACGCTGGCGGGGCAGGCCGTCGCCGTCCCACGGCATCACCGCCGCCTCCGGATGCCACGGATCGGCGATCATCGTCACGCGCGGGTCGTAGACCTGCTCGCCCAGCTTGTTGCCGCCACCCTTTTTCGACAGGAAGCTGCGTCCCTCGTCGGCCTCGCGCGCGCCAAAGAAGTTCATCATGAAGCTGATGAGCCCCGCCGCCGCCGCCGGTTCCAGGATCACGGTATATTTGCCCGGCTCCAGCGCTCGCGCCTCGACCGAGGCGGCCGCCTTGCGCATACCGGTGCGAACCTCCGTCGCCGCGGAAAAGGCGGACGAATCCTGAAGGTTGCGGCCGACCCAGCCCGATCCCTGGCCGTTCTCGGTGCGCACCGTGCAGGTGTAGTCCAGGCCACTGGCGCGCTGATACCCAAAATTGCCCTTGGAATTGGCAAAGGCGGTGAAGCTCTGCCCGTCCTGAAGGAAGCCGGCCGCGACCAGCTTCTCGCCCTTGCAGGCCGCAATCGAATCGCCGGCCACCTTGGCGCGGTAATCCGGGGTGATGCCCGCGGTCGCCGCGCTGAATGTCGGGCTGGCGCGATAGGCCTGCTTGTCGATGGCGGGGACGAATTCGGGGTTTTCGGGGGCGAGCCGCGCCAATTCCTCGGCCCGGGCGACCACGCGGGCGAGCGAGGCATCGTCGAAGGCGTTGATCGTGGCCGTGCCGACGCGCTTGCCGAACGCGACTGTTACGCCCAGATCGGCATCGTCGACGATGCCGCTGGTCGACACCGCATTGCGCGCAAAGCGGATATTGCCGTTGATCGAACCGGACAGCTGGGCGGTGCACTCGTCCGCCTTGGACAGCGACACGGCCTTGGTCAGGATCGCTCGCGCCTGGTCTTCGGTGAAAATGGTCATGTGCGGATTTCCTTGGAAGACCGGTCTCAGCCGAGCGAGCGCGCGGTGTTGATGACGTTGATGCCGTTGAAGCGGGCGGTGGACGAGCCATGGCTGACCGTCGACACTTGGCTGGGCTGGCCCTTGCCGTCGAAGAACGATCCGCCCAGGCGATAATCGCTCTGGTCGCATACCCCGACACAGGCGTTCCAGAATTCCGGCGTGCGGATCTGGTAGGCCACGTCCTCGATCTGCTGCGTGATCTTGCCGTTCTTGATCTCGTAGAACAGCTGCCCGCCGAACTGCGCATTGTAGCGCTGCTGGTCGATCGAGAAGCTGCCGTCGCCGACGATGTAGATGCCGTTGTCGACGCCGGCGATCATGTCGGCCACCGAATGCTTCTTCTTGCCCGCCTCCATGCTGACGTTCGGCATGCGCTGGAACTGCACGCTGGACCAGCTATCGGCGTAGCAGCAACCGTCCGACGCGGACTTGCCCAGCATCGCCGCCTGATCGCGGATCGCTTGCAGGTCGACCAGCTTGCCGTCGCGGATCAGGTCCCACTTCTTGGTCTTCACGCCCTCGTCGTCGTATCCGACCGCGCCCAGGCTGCCCAGTTGCAGCTTGTCGGCGACGATCGACACTTCGGGGCTGCCATATTGGAAACGCTCCTTGACCTTGTCGAGCGTGACGAAGCTGGTGCCGGCGTAATTCGCCTCATAGCCCAGCACCCGGTCGAGTTCGAGCGGATGGCCGACGGATTCGTGGATGGTCAGCCAGGTGTGCGAGGGGTCGAGTACCAGGTCGTACTTGCCCGGCTTTACCGACGGCGCGGTCAGCTTCGCCTTGGCCTGACGCGCGGCGGCGATCGCATCCTCCTTCATGTCGTAGGACATGCCGTAGTTCACGACGCCGTTGGGCGAGGTGAACTTGTCCGCCGCCTTGCCGTCGAGATATTCGAAGCCCAGCCCCATCGGCGCGGACAGCCCCTCGCGCGTGCGGAACTTGCCGGTCGCCTTGTCGATCGCGGTCACCGTCATCGGCGCCCAGATGCGATGCACGTCCTGATCGATGTACGATCCGTCGGAGGAGGCGAAATATTTCTGCTCGTTGACGACGAACAGCATCGAATTGACGAAGTTGGCACCCGCCCCCAGCGCCGCGGCATTGACGCCCAGCAGCAGGTCGACCTTGTCCTTGATCGGCACCGCCATCGCGTTCTTCACGATCGGCGTCTTCCACGACACCGCGCCCACGCCGGGCGTCGGGGCAAGGCGCACCGGTTCGGACTGGATTTTCGCATTGGCCTTGGCGATGGCGGCCGCCTGACGCGCGGCGTCTGCCACCGCGTCCTCGGTCAGCCCGTTGGTCGCGGCAAAGCCCCAGGCGCCGTCGGCGATCACGCGGATGCCGACGCCCAGCGATTCGGTGTTCACCACATTCTGGACGTTCGCCTCGCGCGTGATGACGAACTGGCGCAGATAGCGGCCGATGCGGACATCGGTATAGGTCGCGCCGGCACCGCGCGCGGCGTTCAGCGCGACATCGGCCAGCCGCTTCTTCACCTCGCCCGGAATGGCCGATTGCAGCTCTTCCGCCGCGATCGCGCGGCCGAGATAGCCCGGCAGCAGACCGCTGCCCAGCGCCGCGGTGGTCGCGGCCAGGAAATCGCGTCGATGCACCCTCTTAATCCCCCGATCGTTGCGCCGTCTTACGGCTATAATACGGATGATTGCGCGCGCCGGCGCGTTCGTCAATTTGTCTTGCGTAAAAAAGGCATGGCGTTGCAGGGGCGGCTCATGCGCGCTGCCTTTATCGCCCTCACCCTCGCCGGCCTGTTCTGGGGCCTCGGTTTTCCCCTCGGCAAGCTGGCCCTGCGCGAGGTGGCGCCCGCGCACATGGTGCTGCTGCGCTTTGCGGTCGCCAGCATCGCCTCGCTGCCCTTTGCGCTGGGCAGTGCGGAGGCGCGTGCGCTGTTCCGCTCGCCGGCGGTGGTCGCGGCGGGCGTGCTCTACGGCCTTGCCTTCATCGTCCAGTTCGAGGGGCTGGCCGGCGTCACGGTCACGCTGGCCGCGCTGCTGGTCGGCGCGATGCCCGCGCTGGTCGCGGTCGCCGCCTGGGCGATGGGCGAGCGGGTCAGCCGCGCGTCATGGATGGGCGTCGCCGGCGCGACACTGGGCGCCGCGCTGATCGCGGGAAAGCCCGGCGGGGCCGGCACGCCGGTCGGCATCGCGCTGTCGCTCGCCTCGCTGGTCGTGTTCCTCGGCTGGCTGATCCTGGCGAAGCGCGCACCCGCCACCCGCTCGCCGCTGGCGGTGCCGGCGGTGACGCTCGTCGTGGCGCTGCTCGCCATCCTGCCCGTCGCACTGGTGCTGCACGGTCCCCCGTCGCTCGCCATCGGGCCGGTCGCGTGGTCGGGGATCATCGGCCAGGGGCTGCTTTCCACCTTCTTTGCGACCGCCGCGTGGCAATATGGCGCGGCGCGCGTCGACAGCGCGAGTGCGGGCGTTTTCATCAACATCGAACCGCTGTTTGGCGCGCTGGTCGGCATCACCCTGTTCGGCGACCCCGCAGGGGTGGCGCTGATCGCGGGCGGCGTGCTGATCGTCATCGGCAGCATCGTCGTGGTGCTGGGGGAGCGGCCCGCGATCGACGCGCCCGCCACCCCGCCCCACGGGCTGTTCGTCGACTGACCTACATCTTGAAGCGCGCACCGAACAGGAAGGTGCGGCCGAAGTGATTATTCTCGTAATTCCGATTGGCATCGAGATCGGTGTAGCGGTCCCGATACTCGTCGGTCAGGTTCGTGCCCTCCAGCGATATCTCCAGATTGGGCGTCAGCTTGTAGCGCAGCGAGGCATCGACGTTGATCGTCGAGTTATACCCCTCGAAGATGTTGCCGGTGCCCGAGCTGCCATCGATATATGGCCCCCGGTAGCTGATCGAACCGCGTGCCGAGAAACGGGCATCCTCGTAATAGAGCGTGCCGTTATACTGCCGCTTGGACAGGCCATAGAGCGTCTCGGTGCGCACCACGTTCACCAGCGCGCCGCCCGGCACCACGGCAGGGCCGCTTTGCGTATAGGTCGCATCGGAATCGATAAAGGTCGCGTTGGCGATCGCACCGAAATTCTTCAGGAAGCCGGGCAGGAAGCGGAACGTCGCCTGCAGCGCGATCTCGACGCCCTTCAGGCTGGCGCCCGTGCCGTTGGTGATCGAGTTGATCGTCCAGATCTGCCCCTCCGGCGCCGAGGCAGCGGGCGAGGATGGTGGAATGATCGACAGCGGCAGGCCGGTGGAGGCATAGGTGCCCGCCGTCGTCACCGACACGGGGAAGCTTTCCACATTCTTCTTGAACGCCGCGACCGAGAAGATCGACTGCGGCGCGAAATACCATTCCGCCGCCAGATCGAACGCGGTGGCACGGAACGGCAGCAGGTTGGGATTGCCGAAGCTGATCCGGTAGTTGAAGCCGTCGACCGACCCGCCCGGCGTCAGGTTGCCCAGTGCCGGACGCGTAATGACCTTGGCGACCGCGGCACGCAGAATGATCTCGCTGGTCGGGAAGAAGGCGAGGTTGGCGGCCGGCAGCCAGTCGTCATAACTGCGCTCCACCGTCACCGCGACGCCGTTGTTCAACCCCGTGGAGCGCTGCGCGGTATGGGCGTAGCGCATGCCGGCATTGGCCGCATAGTCCAGTCCGAAGACATCGCCCTTCACGTCGAACTGGGCATAGCCGCCGGTCACTTCCTCCACGACGTTGCGGATGTTGCCGGGGTCGACCACCAGCGGACGATTATACAGCCCGGTCGCGGCGGCGGATGCGGCGATGTTGGGGATCAGGAACTCGGTCGTCGTACCCCGCGGCTGCCCCGCCCTGCCCAGCTTGAAGATCTCGCCCAGATTGCCCGCCGGCAGGCCGTACACCGCGTTTGCGCCAAAGACGGAGGAGGGCGTGCACGTCACCGCGCCCAGCACCGCATCGGGACGCGCGGTGGTGCTGGTCGGGCACAGCACCGCGTCGCGGGTGAACCCTTCGGTATCGAACTCGAACCGGCGATACATCGCGCCCGTCTTCACCTGGAACCCGTCGGTCACGTCCCATTCGGTCCGAAGCTGCCCGGTGCGGAACTTGTTGACCGTGGTCGAAGGCCGGTCGCGGATCTCGGCCAGCTGGAAGTTCGCCGGATCGGTCACGCTGGTGCCGAAGGTCAGCCGCGGGCTGCGCGAGTTGGTATAGTCATAGCTGTACCCTTGCGCGTCGCGATCGTCGAACACGAAGGTCGTCTCGACCGGGATCGTCGCATCCGACTGCGATATGCCGCCCATCAGGGTGAAACGGAAACGGTCGCTGACATCCTGGTCCCAGCTTCCGCCGACCTGATAGAATTCCGTCTTGGACCGGCGATAATAATGCTCGGTCCGCACCCAGGCATCGTTCAGCGTCGCGGAGATCAGATTGTTGTTGCCGTCATAGACGGGGTTCAACAGGTCGATCGACCGCTCGTTGGAGCGGAGCAGCACCTCGCCCCATTTCTCCTCGCGATCCTCGGTGAAGCGCGAATAGAGCGCGTCGATCGACACCTTGGTGGCGTCCGACGGCGACCATTGCACGCTGCCCGTCAGGCCCAGCCGCTCGCGTCCGTGAAACACCTCGCCATAGCGCGGGATGCGCGGGTGGAAGGCCAGTGCCGCCTGGTCGCACGCCGCGCTCGGGCGGTAAACGCCACCCGCATTCGACGCCCGCGTGGCGCTGGTGGCGCTCGTGAAATAGCAGGGCGTGCCGTTCACCGAGTCGAAGCGGGCCTGTGCCCAGCGCACGGTGTTGTTGCCCAGTTCCAGATTGTCGGTCTTGGTATAGGCGCCCGATACCGACGCGCCGAAATTGCCGTCCGCCGACTTCCAGGACAACAGCCCGGCGACGCGCGGCCGCAGGTTTTCCGAGAGGTCGTTATACGTCCCCTGCGCCGCCGCGACGAAGGTCACTCCGGTCTTGCCGCCCAGCGGATTGCCGGTGTTCAGATCGACCACCGCGCCCAGCGATCCTTCGTCCAGCGACGCCTCGGCGGTCTTGTGGACGACGATCGAGTTGAACAGCTCGGATGCGAAGACGTTGAAGTCGAACGCGCGGTCGCGGTTCGCGCTGGCACCGTCGGTGGAGGTCGCCACCGTTTCCAGCCCGTTGACGCGCACGCGGGTGAATTGCGCGCCCAGACCGCGCACGGTGATCGCCCGCCCCTCGCCGGCGTCGCGCTGGATCGAAATGCCCGGAATGCGCTGCAGCGACTCGGCCAGGTTCTGGTCGGGGAATTTGGCGATGTCCTCCGCCACGATCGCATCGACCGCGGATACCGAATCGCGCTTCACGTTCAGCGCGGCATCCAGCGACCGGCGAAAGCCGGTGACGATGATGTCCGCATCGCCGCCTGCGGCCGGGTCGGCGCTTTGCGGCGTCACGATCGCGCTGGAATCGGCCGGTTCCTCGGTGGTGTCGGGCGGGACCACGCCCGTTTGCGCCGGGGCGGGATCGGTCTGCGCCGGCGTTCCCGGGGTCTGCGTCGACGGGATATTGGCGGCCTGCGCACCGACGCTCGTCGGCATGGCGAGCGCCGCGGTCAGCGCCGCCAGCGATACGCCAAGGCCGATCCGATTGCGGCGCATGAGGTTGAAACCCTTGGTCATGCTCATCCCCTCCCAAAGCGGACGATGCCGCTGACACCGGTTGCCACCGGTTTCCCATGATCTGGTCGGAGACGATGCGTTGCCAGCCCTTGGGCGGTCCCGCCTTCCTCTCCCGAACGCCCAGTGCTCTGGTGCGCCCGCCTGCCCCTTGCATGGAACAGGTAACCGGTGTCAGGATCATGAAAGCACGATAAACGCCTGTCAATACTCTCGTTGGAAAGGTGCCCCGGATGCCCGTCGCCACGCTGTTGCTGATGCTCCTGCCCGCCGCGCAGACCCCTGCGCCCCGCCCCCTGATCGTCATCGACGAACGCACCGTCCGGCGCGAGGAAAGCCCGCCGCACGGCGCGATCGGCACCAGCACCGCGTTTCGGATCAGCGACGGCGTGCCCGACCGCACCATGGAGTTCCGCAAGCGCATCCTGCATCGCGGCGCCGCGATCGGCGCGCATGTGATCGCGCATGACGAGGTCTATTATGTGCTGTCCGGCCGCGGCGAGGTGACATCGGGCAGCGCGCGCCGCACCGTCGGCCCCGGCATGGCCGCCTATCTCTACACCGGCGAGCGGGTCGGCATCCGCCAGACCGGTCGCGAGCCGCTGGCCTTGATCATCGCCTATCCGGTGGTACGCCCATGAACGGCGTCCTTTGAACCGACTGGGGGTGATATTGAAACGGACGATCTACACGCTGGCGTTCGTCGTGCTGGGCGTCATCCTCGGCAAGTTCTGCCAATATGGCGCCGTCGCGCTTCTTCAGCCGCGAATGGGCTTCACCACCGCTTCGGCTGTCGGCCTTGCGCCTTTCGTCTTGGTGCTCATCGTCCTGAAGTCACGCTATCCCCGGTATTTTGCGTTTCGCTCAGAACGCTGAAACCGCGCTGGTCGGGATGCCATTTCACGTTCCCGGCTGCACATAGGGCACCCGCGCGAACAGCTCGCGCTCCCAGCGTCGCGGGTCGTTCTCCACCCGCGACGCGGCATCGAAGATCATCGTCGCACGCGTCTCCAGCGTATAGCGCGGCCATGCGGCCTCGCCGCTCGCGGCAAAGCGGCAGAACGCATCCTGCATCGCCCTGGATGCGGCCCGCGCATCCTCCCCTGTTCCCGTCTGCGACCCCGGCGCATCCAGCGTCCCGAACACCAGCGGGATATCCATGGTGTGAAAGGCACCACGCGCCGGATCGGTGCGCGAGGCGAAATCGACCTGATACACCCAGCCGGGCACCCCGGCCCGCGCCCGCGCCTCGGCTTCCTCTACCTGTCCGCGCCAGCTTCGTCCCGCTGTCGTCGCAGCATAGAACACGTCCAGCGGGCCATAGGCCGGGTAGCGCGCGCGAAACTGGGCGACGACCCATTCGGGCAGGATGTCCACCTTCAATTCCGGCGCCATCCGCTCGGCCAGATTGTCCCAGTTCAGCCCTCTCACCCTTGGCGAGTCGGGGCCGATAAAGGCGCGCGTCTCGTCATGCGTGTTGCCCAGCATCATCGGCACGCGCGCGCCCAGCGGGTTCGCGTCGGGCCAGAATGGATGGCGGGTCAGCCATGTCATGTCGAGCACCGGCCCCATATACAGGCCGCCGCCCAGCACCGGGTCGGTCGCCGCCAGCCCCTCGACGATCCGCGCGGCCGGCATGGTCAGCAGCGGGGACAGGTCGCGCTCGCCCACCCCCAGCCGGGCGAGCAGCGCGCGCGCCCGCGCCGTCGCGTTCATCGGGCCGGACGCCGTCACCTGCTGCCCGCTCATCGTCGCGGCGCGGTGGAACAGGCCCTGCGCCGCTTCCATCCCCATCATCGTGGCGATCTTGGCGCCGCCGCCCGACTGGCCGAACACCATCACCCGCCCCGGATCGCCGCCGAACGCGGCGATGTTCGCGCGCACCCAGCGCAGCGCCAGGATCAGGTCCAGTTGCCCGGCATTGCCGCTGTCGGGAAAGCGCGGGTCGAGCCGCGCGAGATAGGCATAGCCGAACGCGTTCAGCCGGTGGTTCACCGTCACCACCACCGCATCGCCGCGCCCCGCGATGTGACGGCCGTCGTTCATCGGATCGGTGACGCTGCCGTTCGAATAGGCGCCGCCATGAATGTAGAGCATCACGGGCTTGCGCGCGCGGGCATCCGCCTCCGCCGTCCAGATGTTGAGGAACAGGCAGTCCTCGTCCTGCGGGCCGTAAGGCCCCGTCTGGGGACAGACCGGGCCAAAGGCGTCGGCCGCCACCCGCCGGCCCGGCAATGCTACCGCGACGGGCGCGCGGAACCGCTCCGCCCGGCCGTAGCGGATGCCGCGAAACACCCGCAACCCGCCCTCGTGCGTGCCGATGAAATCGCCCGCGGCGCACCGCACCGCACGCACCTGGCGCGCCGCCGCGGTCCCGCCGAGCAGCAGCGCCGCGCCGCCACCCAGGGCCGCGCGGCGCGTCCAGCCGTCAGCGGCGGACATCCAGCCCGCCGGCAAGATAGGCGTCGAGATCGGGCTGGCGGAACAGACCCGCATCGCCCGGCAACGAATGCTTCAACACGGCCAGCGCCAGCCCGGTCGCCGCCGCCTGCCCGATATCGCCACCGCGGCGCAGGCCGTGCAGCACGCCCGCGGCAAAGGCGTCGCCGCCGCCGATCCGGTCGACGATGCCGGCCACCTCCACCTCCGCGGTCTGCGCATGGCTATCCCGTGCATCGACACGCGCCGACAGCCGGTGCAGGTCGACATGCTCGACATGACGCGCGGTAGACGCGATCGTCTGCAGATTGGGGAACGCCGCGAACGCGGCCTCGGCCGCGGCGCGGCGCCGATCCTCGCCCTCACCGCCGAAATCGTCCCGCCCGAGCAGCAGCGCGATATCGCGGTGGTTGCCGAACATCAGGTCCGCCTGCTCCACGATCCGGCGCAGGATCGCGCGCGGGTCGCTGTCCCACCGCTCCCACAGCTTGCCGCGCCAGTTGCCGTCGAACGACACCGCGATGCCACGTTCGCGCGCTGCCGCGGCCGCCGCGATCGCGCTTTCCGCCGGTACGGGGCCCAGCGCCGGCGTGATACCCGACAGGTGCAGCCGGTCGACGCCCGCCAGCATCCTGTCCCAGTCCCAGGCGGAGACGGGCGCCTCGGCAAAGGCGGAATGGGCGCGGTCGTAGATCACCTCCGTCGCGCGCAGGCCGGCGCCCGCGGTGACGAAGTACAACCCCATCCGTTCGCCGCCCGTCTGCACCTGCGACACATCGACGCCGTGGCCGCGCAGCGTGGTGATCGCCGCCCGCCCCAAATCATTGTCCGGCACGCGCGTCGCCAACCCGACATCATGCCCCAGCCGCGCCAGCTGCGTCGCGACATTGGCCTCCGCCCCCGCCACCCACACGTCCAGCCGCGGCGACTGCATCAACAGCTCGCGCCCGGGCGGCGACAGGCGCAGCATCACCTCGCCGAAAGCCAGGAACCGACCCATGTCCTTTACCCCTTATCTGGCCAGCCAGCCGCCATCGACCGCCAGGATATGGCCCTGCACATAATCGGACGCGCGGCTTGCCAGAAACACCGCCGCGCCGCCCAGATCGGCCGGGTCACCCCAGCGCGCCGCCGGGATACGGTCGAGGATCGCATTGTTGCGCGCCGCATCCGCCTGAAGTGCTGCGGTATTGTTGGTGGCAATATAGCCGGGCGCGATGGCGTTCACCTGTACGCCGTGTTTGGCCCATTCATTCGCCAGCAGCTTGGTCAGCCCACCGATGCCAGCCTTGGACGCGGTGTAGCTCGGCACGCGGATACCACCTTGGAAGGTCAGCATCGATGCGATGTTGATGATCTTGCCGCCCCCTTGCGCGATCATGTGCCGCCCGGCCGCTTGGGCCAGGAAGAACACCGACTTCAGGTTGGTGTCGACCACCGCATCCCAGTCTTCCTCGGTGAAGTCGACCGCGTCTGCCCGGCGGATGATGCCGGCATTGTTGACCAGGATATCCAGCCCGCCCAGCTTCTCCAGCGTCTCGTCCACCACCCGCTGCACGGGCTGGATGGTGGACAGGTCGGCGGACACGATCTCCGCGCGCCGGCCCAGCGCGCGTGCCTGTGCCACCGTATCCTCCGCCGGGGTGCGCCCGACACAGGCGATGTCGGCACCGGCCTCGGCCAGCGCCAGCGCGATCGCCTGGCCGATCCCGGTATTGGCACCGGTGACGACCGCGACCTTGCCCGACAGGTCGAAAGGATTGCCCATCGCGCTTACGCCAGCTGACAGATGTCGAGGACGTTCATGTCGGTATAATCCTGGTTCTCGCCCGCCATCGCCCAGATAAAGGCATAGGCCTTGGTGCCGGCACCCATGTGGATCGACCAGGGCGGGCTGATCACCGCTTCCTCGTTCGCCATGACGATGTGGCGCATCGCCTCGCCCTCGCCCATGAAATGCATCACCCGGTCGTTCGGGCCGTCCAGTTCGAAGTAGAAATAGATCTCGCTGCGGCGCTCATGGACGTGCGGGGGCATGGTGTTCCACACGCTGCCCGGCTTCAGCACGGTCAGGCCCATCACCAGCTGCGCGCTGTCGCACACGCCGGGGATGACGAGCTGGAAGATGGTCCGCTCGTTCGATTCCTCCAGGCTGCCACGATCCAGCGCGTTGGCGTCGGCGATGCCCAGCTTGCGCGTCTGGAACGCCTTGTGCGCCGGGCAGGACGCCAGATAGAAACGGGCACCGTCGCCGGCGAACTGCACGTCGGTCGCACCCATCGTCACGTACAGGCAATCCTTGCCCGCCAGCGTGAAGACCTCGCCGTCCACCGTCACCGTGCCTTCGACCGCGCCGACATTGACGATCGCGAGCTCGCGCCGCTCCAGGAAGGGGTGACCCGCCGCCGATGCCGGCTCGGTCTGGTCGGGCAGCTTCACCGATCCGGTCTCGACCGCCACGCCGCCGATCACGAACCGGTCGGCATGGGTGTAGTTCAGCACGCATTCGCCGGCCCGGAACAGCCCCTGGATCAGGTAGCGGTCGCGCAGTTCGTCATTGGATACGCAATCCATCATGTCGGGGTGCGTGGCGTAATAGGTGCGGTCGAACATCAAACAGGCTCCGTCATCAGATTGCGGGGAATGTTGCACATGGTGAGAACGCTTCCCACATATTTTTACGCGATACGATAGGCGCGGCGTACCAATCCGCTGGTCAATTCGACCGCCAGGTCGGCCGCCTCCCAATCCTCCAGCCGGTGTTCGGCGACGAGTCGCGCCAGAAACGCGCAGTCCACGCGCCGCGCGACGTCATGCCGCGCCGGAATGGACAGGAACGCGCGGGTATCGTCGTTGAACCCGACCGTGTTGTAGAATCCGGCCGTCTCCGTCGTCATCTCGCGGAACCGGCGCATTCCCTCCGGACTGTCGTGGAACCACCAGGCCGGACCCAGCTTCAGGCAGGGATAATGGCCCGCCAGCGGCGCCAGCTCGCGTGCATAGCTGCTCTCGTCCAGCGTGAAGAGGATGATCGTCAGGTCGCGCTCGGTACCCACCACGTCCAGCATCGGCTTCAGCGCGGACACGTAATCGGTGCGCATCGGGATGTCGGCGCCCTTGTCGCGGCCGTGGCTGGCGAACAGGCCGGCATTGTGGTTGCGGAAGGAGCCGGGATGGATCTGCATCACCATGCCGTCCTCCACGCTCATCCTGGCCATCTCGGTCAGCATCTGCGCGCGGAACAGCTCGGCATCCGCCGCCGACCAGGTGCCGCCGACGATCCGGGCGAACAGCGACTCGCATTCGGCGGTCGACAGATTGGCCGTCTGGGCGGTGGGATGGCCGTGATCGGTCGCGGTCGCGCCCATGGCGCGAAACGCCGCGCGCCGCTTGGCATGCGCCGCCAGATAGCCGCGCCAGTCATGGACATCCTCACCGGTCAGCTCGGCAAAGCGCTCCATCGCTCCGGCGAACTGCTCATGCTCGACATCGATCACCCCGTCCGGGCGATAGGTGGTGACGATGCGCCCCTGCCAGCCCGAGGCGCGGATCGCCGCATGATGCGCCAGATCGTCCTGCGCACCCTCCGTCGTCGCCAGAAAGTCGATGCGGAACCGTTCGAACAGGGCGCGCGGGCGGAACGCCTCGGTGGCAAGCGCCTCGCCGATCAGGTCATAGTATAAATCCGCCGTTGCCGCCTCCAGTGCCACGTCGATCCCGAACACCTCGGCAAAGACGTGGTCCAGCCACAGGCGCGACGGCGTGCCGCGGAACAGAGGGTAATGCTCGGCGAACAGCCGCCATGCCGCGCGCGGATCGGTATCCGGCACCACGCCGCCGCGCCGCGCTATCCCCAGCCGGTCGAGGTCCAGCCCCTGGCTGTAGAGCATGCGGAACAGATAATGGTCGGGCGCAAGCAACAGGCTCGTCGCATCGGTCCACGGCGCATCGCTGGAGAACCAGGAGGGATCGACATGCCCGTGCGGGCTGACGATCGGCAGATCGGCGACCTGTGCATATAGTGTCCGCGCGATCGCGCGGGTCGTCGGGTCTGCCGGAAACAGCCGGTCGGGGTGCAGGGTCAACGGCCGGGTCATCATCTTCCTCTCCGCCGCTTCCCCGCGGCTGTGTGACAATTGGTAACCGGTGTCAGACACCATGGCAAGGTCAGGCCGGCGCGGTCGACACCGATCCGCGCCGGATCAGGGTAGACAGGAAGAGCGACGGCTCCTCCACCGGCTCCCCCTCTTCATATCCCGCGATCAGCTTCAGCGCGGCCGATCGCGCCATGGATGCGATCGGCCAGCGCACCGTGGTCAGGGGCGGCCAGACATGCGCCGCGATCGGCGTATCGTCGAACCCGATGATCGACAGGTCGCGCGGTATCTCCAGCCCGCGCTGCCGCGCCGCATGGATCACGCCCGCTGCCATCTCGTCGTTGGACGAGAAGATCGCGGTCGGTCGCGGCACCAGATCGAGCAGCCGGTCCGCCGCCACCAGCCCGGATTCGAACGTGTAGTTGCCGTCCGCGATCAGCGAGCGGGGCAGCGCGATCCCCGCCGCCGCCAAGGCCTCCTCGAAGCCTCGGCGACGCTCCACCCCTGAGCGGAAGCCATGGGGGCCGCAGATCAGGCCGATCCGCCGGTGCCCCTGCGCGATCAGATAGTCGGTCGCGGCGCGCACCGCCTCGCGGTCGTTGGACGCCACCATCTGCTCCGGCGCATCCAGAGGCGCCGATCCCATCCGCACATAGCGACAGCCGATATCCCGGCACAGCTCGGCCACCGTGTCGTTCTCGCTGACCGGCGGCAGCAGCAGCACGCCGAACAGGCGTTGCCGCTCCAGAAAGTGGCGCAGATCGTCCAGCATCCTCGGCGATCCACGGTCCAGCGGCCGCACCACCATCTCGAACTCGGTGCCGTACAGGCCTTCCAGCATGCCCTGCTGGACGTTCATCACCGTCTGCGCATTGGGGTTGTCGTGGACCAGCCCGATCAGGAAGTTGCGGCGCAAGGCCAACGCGCGTGCCTGAGGATTGGGGATATAGCCCAGTTGCTCGATCACCGCCTCCACCCGCCGGCGGGTGTCGTCACCCAGCAAGGGCGAGCGGTTGATGACCCGGCTGACCGTCTTCTTGGACACGCCGGCCTCGCGCGCCACGTCGTTGATCGTCGGCTGACCGGTCTTCTGCATGGCGGTGCTCTACCTCCCCCTCGGCCCCGCGGCCAGTGCCGGTCTTCCGGCCCGGCGACCCGCAGCGGCACAGGCAAGCCCGATCCTGACACCGGTTTTCTGTAAAGGCCAGCCCCGCGCCATGATCCGCGCCACCCTGTTGACACCGGTTTCCTACCGCGTCACGATGGCGGTCGAACAGTAACAAGGGAGGGGACGGCCCGTGCAGCCGGATATCGACACCAGCGCGATCAGCAACCGTGCGCGCATCGCCGACAGCTTCGTCGCCGCCCGCCACGCCGGGCACGCACTGCCCGACTATCCCGGCGAGCGCCCGACCGTGCTGGGCGATGCCTATGCGGTGCAGGACGCCGCGCTCGAACGGCATGGCGGCACGGTGGCCGGCTGGAAGGTGGGTCGCATCAACCCGCCGATCGGCACGGCCGACCGCCTCGCCGGCCCGATCTTCGCGGATCAGGTGATTGCAAGCGAACCACCCCCCGCCATGCCCGTCTATGCCGGCGGCTTTGCCGCGGCGGAGGCCGAGTTCCTGATGCGGATCGGCACCGCGCCCGATCCGGCGCAGCGCCATTTCACCCGTGACGACGCGCGTGCGCTGGTCGATGCGGTCCATGTCGGCATCGAGATCGCCAGCTCGCCCTACCCGCACATCAACGCCGATGGCGCGCTGGTCACCATTTCCGATTTCGGCAACAACAACGGCCTCGTCATCGGCGCCGAGGTGCCGGACTGGCGCGACACGGACCTGTTGTGCTGGCCGGTCGAGCTGTGGATCAACGATGCGCGCATCGGCGCGGCCATCGCCGCCGACATGCTGGACGGCCCGTTCGGTGCCGTCGCCTTTCTGGCCGGGCATCTCGCCGCCCGCGGCAAACCGCTAGTTGTAGGACAATGGGTCTCGACAGGTGCGGTAACCGGTGTGCATCCTGTTGCAGTCGGCGACCGGGTGGAGGCACGCTTCGACGGCAGCTACCGTCTGGCATGCACCATCAAGGCGCAAGGCTGACGCGGACCAATCGCGGGACGGACAAGGGGAGAGGAAGGGCATGGCCATGGACGTGACGCCGGAGGTCGCCGCCGCGGCCGGCCGGGTGGGCCGATATCGCTGGGGCATCTGCGCATTGCTGTTCGCGGCCACCGCGATCAACTATGTCGACCGCCAGATGATCGGTGTGCTGAAGCCGACCATCTCCGCCGAACTCGGCTGGTCGGAGACGACCTATGCCGATGTCATCTTCTGGTTCCAGGCCGCCTATGCGATCGGGTATCTCAGCTTCGGGCGGATCGTCGATCTCGTCGGCGCGCGCATCGGCTACACCATCGCCTTCATCATCTGGACGCTCGGCCACACCCTGTGCGGCTTTGTCGGCAACGCCTTCCAGTTCTCGGTCGCACGCTTCATCCTGGGGGTCGGCGAAAGCGGCAACTTCCCGGCCGGGATCAAGGCGGTGTCGGAATGGTTTCCGGCGCGCGAGCGGGCCTTTGCCACCGGCGTGTTCAACGCGGGCGCCAATGTCGGCGCGATCATCACGCCGCTGGTCGTGCCGATCATCACCGTGGCCTATGGCTGGCGGATGGCGTTCATCGTCACCGGCGTGGTCAGCCTGCTCTGGCTGGTCGCATGGCTGGCCCTGTATCGCCGCCCGCGCGAGCATCCCCGGCTGGGCGCGGCGGAACTCGCCCTGATCGAATCCGACCCCGCCGACCCGGTCACCCCGATCTCCTGGGGCCGCCTGCTCCGCTATCGCGAGACCTGGGCCTTTGCGCTCGGCAAGTTCCTGATCGATCCCATCTGGTGGCTGTTCCTGTTCTGGACGCCGGACTTCCTCGCCAAGACCTATGATCTCGACCTGCTCAGCTTCGGCCCGCCGCTGGTCGCCATCTACCTGATCTCCGACCTGGGCAGCGTCGCCGGCGGCTGGTCGTCCTCGCGCCTGATGAAGCGCGGCCTGTCGGCGAACGCGGCGCGAAAGCTTACCATGCTCGCCTGCGCCTTCCTGGTCATGCCGATCGTCTTTGCCCAATATACCAGCAACCTGTGGGTCGCGGTCGGCATTGTCGGGCTGGCAACCGCCGCGCATCAGGCTTTTTCCGCCAATCTCTACACCCTGCCCTCCGACATGTTCCCGCGTGCCGCCGTCGGCTCCGTGGTCGGCATCGGCGGCACGCTGGGCGCGATCGGCGGCATGATGATGGCCAAGTTCACCGGCTATATTCTGGAGACGACGGGCAGCTATGCGCCCATCTTCGCGGTGGCGGGATCGACCTATCTGATCGCGATCATCGTCATTCACCTGCTCAGCCCCCGCCTCGCGCGCGTGCAGGCCTGATCGGGCGGGGAGGCTATCCGTTGACGCGCACCACCTGTTCCCTTCTCGCCCTGGGCGCGGCCCTGGCCTCCCCCGCCGCCGCCCAGACGCTCACCTTCCGCCTTTCCGCCGACCAGAGCCTGACGGCGGAGCAGGCGGCCGGCGATCCCGTTCCCAATTTCCGCAGCGGGGTCAGCGTCGTCGGCGACGGCGCGATCGGCGGCGCCGCGCGCTGGCAGGATGACGGCTATGTCGCCTGGCGCGCGCCCGGCAACATCACCGCGGCGCGCGGCACCTTGTCCTTCTTCTGGCGCGCGCGCGAGCCACTGGGCGAGGCGCCGTTCGTGATCTTCCGCACCGGCTATGCCGATCACAGCAGCTGGGACATGGCGTTCCTGCGCATCGACTGGAACGGCCACGGCTTCGATGCCTTCGTCACCGATGCCAATTTGTCGCGCATCCGCGTGTCCTGGACCATCCCCCGGCGCCCCGATGCCGCGGCATGGCAGCATCTCGCCTTCACCTGGGACGAGACCCGGGGCATCCGCCTGTACGTGGAGGGTCGCGAGGTCGCGCGCGCCGAAACTTCCGCCGATCTCGATGCCGGGCTGGACCAGTTCGGCTTTGCCGGCCGCGTCATCGCCCCGCATCAGGTGCAGAGCCGCTACAACTTCATGCGCGGCTCGGACTTTGACGAACTGCGCATCTACGACGCCGCGCTGGACGCCGCCGGCATCGCCGCGCTCGCCGCCAAGGGCGATCCCGCGCCGCCCCCGGCCCCCACGACGGGCGACCGAACGGCATGGCTCCACCGCTATGGCTGGGACACCGCCAGGCCGCCGCTGCTCACCGATCCCGTCACCCGCGTCCGCAAGGTCGAGTTCGCCGACGCCCGCGACCTGAAGCAATGGATGTGGAAGGGCGTCGACGGCATCGCCGAGACGACATGGCCCGGCGTCTACAACCGCTCCGCCCTGCCCGGCCGCCACGATTATTTCGAGCTGCCCGATTGGAACACCTATGTGGAGGGTGGTCGCACCTACGACCTCGCCATCCCGCCGAACGAGCGGATCAACCGTATCGAGCTGCGCGGCGCCGCCTATGGCACGCTGGCCTTTTCCGCCGACGGGCAACGCTATACCCCGCTCGCCGATCGGCCTCGCGGCGTGGTGCGCAGCGTCACCGCCATCGCCCCACGCCAGGGTGGCCGGCTGCGCTTCACCAACCGCATGGCCGAACAGCCGATCCAGGAACTCTGGGCCTATGACGTCACGCCCGGCACCGTGCCCGCCGGCAGCTTCCAGCTCAGCTACACCGTCAACGCCGCCGCCGCCCCGACGCTTGCCGCCCTTGGCGACCTGAACGCCTGGATCGCCGGCCGCTTCGCACCCGAGGAACGCACAACCGTCGTCGCGCTCCCCAGCACCGGCATCAAGGCCGCGGTCGGCGCCGGCAGCGGCGCCCCCACCGCCCGCGCCGCCGCATCCGCCGCCGCGGCCCCGATCGTCCACATCCTCATCCCCTCCAGCTTCGGCGACGCCCCCGCCGATCAGCCCCTTGCCCGCGCATGGGATTATGGCTGGCACAATCTGCACGACGGGCTGGACGGCATCGCGATCGACCTGCCCGCTCTCAAGAGCGACGCCCCCGTCCCCCTCAACATCAAGGTCCATGATCCGCTCTGGCCCGGTCGCGACCTGATCGACCTGTCCGTCTCCGTCCCGCCGGGCGAGCCCCGCACGCTTTGGCTCGACCTGCGCGACCGCATCCTGCCCGCGCAAAGCCTGGCCCTGACCCTTGCCGCCGCCGATCCCGCGTTCGGCCCGGCCAGCATCGACGGCGCCCGCATCCGCCTGGTCTTCAAGCCACGCGACCAGGCGCTGCCCGAACACGTCGCCGACCGCTTCAACCAGGTGAAGGACAATTGGGCGTTTCTGGTCGAGGAGCATACCGCCTCGCAGCGCGCCGGCCTTTATCGCCGTCTTTATGCCGACATCAGCGATCTGCTGCGTGTCGCCCCCGACCATGCCGGCGCCCGCGCCTATTGGGCGGACATCAATTACCGGCCGGAGAACCTGCCGCCCGTCACGCTGCCCCCAGTGGCCCCCGACACTCCCGCCTGGGCCTTTCGCCAGTTGCAGGATCTGTCGCTGTCGCACCGCTTCGTGGAATGGTGGATCGCCGAGCGCCAGGTGCCCTATGGCGATTTCGGCGGCGGCCTGTCCGACGATACCGACCTTGTGCAGCAATGGCCGGCGCTGGCGCTGATGGGCGTCGCGCCCGACCGGATCAATGCCTCGCTGCGCGCGCTGTCCGATGCGGTCTATCGCAACGGCATGATCGTCAACGGGCTGGGTGCGATCACCACCGACGAACTGCACGCCTATGAGGAAGGGCTGAACTCCAACGCCGCGCGCCTGTATCTCAACTGGGGCGAGCCGATCGCGGTCGAACGCCTGATGGAAAACACCCGCGGCTTGAGCGGCGTCATCCTGCCCAACGCGGCTGGCCATCACCACTTCGCCTCCAACTGGTATGGCGGCAACCGCATCTACCGCGAAGGGCCGTGGGAGTGGCAGAAGCCGTACAGCTTCACCGTCCTTCACGGGCCGATGCTGGTCGGCCTGTTCAACGGCAACGCCGCCGCCCGCGGCCTCGTTACCGGGGTGATCGACGGCTGGCTGGCGCATGGTCGCCAAGGGGCCGATGGCCTCTGGTCCTATCCCAACGAGATCAACTGGCGCACCGATGCCACCCGGACGGGTGATGGCGGCGGCGCCACCGTGCCGTTGCAGGGTGCCTGGGCGGCATGGCGCTTCACCGGCGACGCGCGCTATCTGCGCCCGGTCGAGGCACGGCTGGCCAAGGCGGGCGCGTCCGCGCTCGCCGAATTCAATGAGGCGCCCGCCCTGATCCCCGGCGGCGCCGAATTGCTGGCAAAGGCCGGCAACGGCACGGGCAGCAGCGATATCGGCCGTTATGCCCGCTGGCAGATTTCGGGCGACACCACCCCGCTTGCCACCCTCCATGCCGAGGCGGCGACCGAAAAGATGCAGCGCATGGACATGCTGACCGTGGGCCATTGGTGGAGCGACCGGGTCGACATGCCCACCGACCTTCTGCAACGCGAACGTCTCGGCGGCGTCGCGCTGAAACGGAACCAGAGCTGGCCCGGCAACACCGTTAGCTGGCGCTTTGCCGAGGACGGCGCGGCAGAGCGCGTCGCCATTCTGATGCCGGGCGCCACCCGCACCCGTTTCCGCGTAATCGCCTACAACACCACCGATCGGCCGCAGGTCGCGACGATGACCGGCTGGTCGATCGATGCCGGCCGCTGGACCGTGCAGCGCGCCACCAGTCCGGACGATGCACGCACGCTGGTCTCCGACGGCCCCGCCACCACCGTGCCGCTCGAACGCAGCCTGGGGACGCAGGTCGTCTTCGCCCCCCGCACCACCACCGTGTACGATTTCGCGCTCGCCGAACCCGGCACCCCGGTGGAGGATCGCGCCGATCTCGGCATCGGCACCGACGATGTGGTCGCAAACGGCCGCGGCATCGCGCTCACCGTGCACAGCCTGGGCGCGCGCCCCGTTCCGGGTGGCGAGGCCCGCCTGCTCGCCGCGGACGGCCGCGTGCTCGCCACCACCGCGATCCCGGCCATGGCGGCCCCCACCGACCTGCGCCCGCGCACCACAAGGCTGCGCCTGCCCCGCCGCCCCGGCGCCACGATGGTCGAGGTCGCCCTCACCGGCGACGCCCCCGAAGTGACCCGGCTCAACAACCGCGTGCCCCTGCCGAAATGACGTGCTGGAGCCGCCGCGCGGTGCTGGGCGGTGCCATCGCGCTGGCGGCGTCCCCCATCCGCGCACAGGCCAGCCGCGGGCAGGGTATCCGAGACACGCTCGATCGGGCCGCCACCCTGCCCCCGGCGTACGCACTGGCGCTGCTCGCCCCCCTCGATGCGACCACGCCGCGCGACCGTCTCGATCTCGACACCGCGCGCGCTGGTCTTGCCGCAGAGATCAGGCTGGCCGCCACCCCGTCCTATCTCTGGCAACTCCGCCGCATCATCGGCGACACGGTCACGCCGGCCACCGCCCGCGACCGCCTGACCCACGAACATACCCGCCTGCTCGCCCGCGCCGACCGGCTGTTCGGCACCCTGGGCGACAGGAGCGGCTCGGTCGGCGAGCGTTATCGCCGGCTCTGGAGGGATGAACGCTTCCTCTACCCCGACAGCGAAGCCGGCCGAAACAGGGCCATCGCGGACATGCGTGCGACCCTGGATCGCTGCCGCGCCCATCTCGCCCCCATCATCGGCCCCGTTCCGCCATGGTGCCTGGACGTCCACCCCGCCCGCATGACCGCCGCCGAGGACGCAGGTGGCAAGGGCGGCTACCGCACGCTCCCCCGCCCCGGCCTTTCCGGCGCCTATGTCGTCGACCTGCGCGCCATCCGCCGCCGCCCCGCCTGGTCGCTCCCCTCGGTCGTCGCCCACGAACTCCTGCCCGGCCACATGATCCAGCTCCCCCTGGAGGTCGCCGCCGACCCCCACCCCTTACGCCTGCGCTACGCCCCCGGCTTCGCCGAGGGCTGGGCCACCTATGCGGAGGTGCTTGCGTGGAACGCCGGGTGGCTGGGGGCGGACCCTCGCGTCGAACTCGGCCATGTGCACTGGCTGCTCTTCCGCACCGCGCGGGCATTGGCGGACCTCGCCCTTCACGACGGCCATGTCGCGCCCGACGTCATGGTCGCGCGCATGGCCGAATGGCTGGGCGAACCCGTCGCCTTTATCGGCTTCGACGCGGACCTCGCGCGTATCGCTCGCGAACCCGCGACCCGCGTCGCCGAGGCGCTGGCCTGGCTCGCGCTTGCCGATGCCGCGCCGCCCACGGGCCTGCCGACCTTTCATCACCGGATGCTGATCGACGGCCGCCGCCGTTCCGATCGCATCGCTGTCACATCACCGTCATGAAACCGGCATCTGCCGTTTACTAACGTGCGCTAGATGAGGGACATGTTCGCCGATCCGTCGCTCACGCTGCCGATGACCGCACCGACCCCCTCGATCGCCGCCGACGCCCCCGTTGCCCAGGCCATTGCCCTGTTCCGCGCCCATCCCGACCTGCGCGTTCTTCCCGTTCTGGACGAAGCCCGGCGGCCGCTCGGCGCCATCTACGAGGCCGATCTGCGCGACCTGCTGTTCAGCCCCTATGGTCATGCGCTGCTTCAGAACCCCGATTTCTGCTCGCGCCTGATCGACCTCGTTCAGCCCTGCCCCGTATGCGAGGGCGACCGGCCGCTGGTGGAAAGGCTTGCGGTGCATGCCGCCGCCGGCGCGCCCGAGGGGCTGATCCTGACCCGCGCCGGCCGCTTCGACACGTTGGTCGATGCCCGCACCCTGCTGCGCCAGTCGGCGGACCTGCAACTGGAGCAGACACGCACCCGTCTCGCGCGCGCCGATACGGTCGAGGCCGCGACGCGGGGCTTTCTGGCCGATATCGCCGCACTCGCCGACGGGCTGACCCGCGCCGCCGAACAGGGCGCCACCACGGCTCGAACGCTGTCCGATCATGTCGGCGAGGCACGGCGCAGCGCCGCGATCGTCGCCACCGCCGCCGGCCAGACGGGCACCGCGCTGGGCGAGATCGCCGCCCGCAGCCGCGGCCTGGCCGATGCCTTCGTCACCATCGCCGCCGAACTCGCGGCGTCGCAGCGCCTGCGCAGCCAGATCGACGCGCGGGTCGGCGAAGCCGGCGCCCAGTCCCGGGCGCTGGCCGACAATGCCGCCGCGATCGACCGCATGCTCGTGCTGATCCACACCGTCGCCCGCCAGACCAACCTCCTCGCCCTGAACGCCGGGATCGAGGCCGCGCGTGCTGGCCCCGCCGGACAGGGTTTCGGCGTCGTCGCGCAGGAGGTGAAGACGCTTGCGCTGCAAACCGGCGGCGCCGCGCAGGATGCGGCGGCCAGCGTCCAGTCGGTGCACGGCGCCGTCCACGACCTCGTCGCCGAACATGATCGGATCGGCGAGACGATCGCCTCCATCGCCGGCAGCGCTGCGACCATCGCCTCCGCGGTGGACGAACAGCGGCTCGCACTCACCGCCATCGCCGCCAATGTCGAACAATCGGTCGATGCCGCCGCCAGCATCGATGCGCAGGCCCGGCTGGCGGACGATGCCGCCGGCCAGGTGGGCCAGGACGCGAACGCGCTGCTCGCCCTTTCCGATACGCTGTCCGCCACCGTCGCCATGCTTCGGGAGCGCGCGCAGGCCTTCGTCACCGTCATCGCCGCCTGAACCCCCGCTTGGACGAACCCGCCGCAATGGATTAGGGGGCAGGACATGACCCATCAGATCCATATCGTCGGCGGCGGCCTCGCCGGCTCGGAGGCCGCATGGCAATTGGCGCAGGCCGGCATCCGCGTCCGCCTCTCCGAAATGCGCGGCGGCGGCGGCGACGCCACGCCTGCCCATCACACCGACAGCCTCGCCGAACTCGTCTGCTCCAATTCCTTCCGCTCGGATGACGCCGACAGCAACGCGGTCGGCCTGCTGCATCAGGAGATGCGCACGCTCGGCTCGCTCATCATGGCTGAGGGCGACCGGCATCGTGTCCCCGCCGGCTCCGCACTTGCGGTGGATCGCGACGGCTTTTCCGCCGGCGTCACCGCCATGCTGGAGGGGCATCCCAACATCACGGTGGTGCGCGAGCGCATCGATACGTTACCCGACGGCCCTGCGATCATCGCCACCGGACCGCTGACCGCCACCGGCCTCGCCGACCAGATCGGCGCGGCGACCGGCAGCGACGCACTCGCCTTCTTCGACGCCATCGCCCCCATCGTCCACCGCGACTCCATCGACATGGATACCGCCTGGTTCCAGAGCCGCTGGAACAAGGGGGACGGCAAAGACTATATCAACTGCCCCCTCGACAAGGAGCAGTATCTCGCCTTCCACCAGGGCCTCGTCGACGGCGAGAAGACGCCGTTCCGCGACTGGGAGCGCGATACGCCCTATTTCGAGGGCTGCATGCCGATCGAGGTGATGGCGGAGCGCGGCGTCGACACGCTGCGCTTCGGCCCGATGAAGCCCGTCGGCCTCGACGATCCGCGCACCGGACGCTGGCCCTATGCCGTGGTGCAGTTGCGTCAGGACAATGCCGCCGGCACGTTGTGGAATATCGTCGGCTTTCAGACCAAGCTGAAACATGCCGAGCAGGTCCGCCTGTTCCGCACCATCCCCGGCCTGCAAAATGCCGAATTTGCGCGGCTGGGCGGCCTGCATCGCAACACCTTTATCCGCTCGCCCGAACTGCTCGATCCGACGCTGCGGCTGAAGTCGCGGCCCAATATCCGCTTCGCCGGCCAGATCACCGGATGCGAGGGCTATATCGAAAGCGCCGCGATCGGCCTTATCGCCGGCCGTTTCGCCGCAGCCGAGCTGCTCGGCCATGATCTTGCCCCGCCCCCGGTCGAAACCGCGCTCGGCGCGCTGCTCGGCCACATCACCGGCGCGGCGGAGGCGGAGACCTATCAGCCGATGAACGTCAATTTCGGCCTGTTCCCGCCGATCGAGGGCCGCACGAAAAAGGCGGATCGCAAGCGCATGTATACCGATCGCGCCCGCGCCGCCCTGGCCCCCTGGCTCAGCTCTCTTCCGGCGGCTCCTGTCGGGGCGCCCCCGGCGGACATTTCGCGCGAGCCGGCTTCCGCTTGACCGCGGTGGTGGCAAATTCGGCGGCGTCCATCGTGCCCGACCGGTCACGGTCGGCGCCGGTGAATTTCGCCGCCGTCTTTGCCGACCATTCCTCGAACGACAGCCGCCCGTCGCCGTCACTGTCCAGCTTCGCATAGGCCTTGCGCCGCGGCGCCAGATATTCGTCACGCGTGATCCGCCCGTCACGATCCTTGTCGTAGCGGCCGAAGCGCTTTTCCTCGCGCGTCTTGACCGTCGCCTCGGGCGCTCGTTCGGGCAGGGGTTCGGGCGTCGCGGGAACCACCTTTGGCGCCTGGGCCAGCACCGTGCCGGCCGGCGTCCGCCCCCCAAGGATCAGCACGCCGCCACCTACCAGCGCCAATGCGCCCACGCCCCCCACCAGATATCGCCACATCGCCGCCTCCCAACGAACCCGTCGCCATCAGGCTAGGCGGTCCGGACCCCCGGCGGCAAGCCCCGCTTACCGCCCTGTCAGCCGATGCCAGGCGAGCCGCGCCACCCGCCCCGGCGATCCGGCCGCGCGTCCCGCCAGATCCAGCCGCGCCGCCGTGACCAGCGCGCCCAGCACCCGCCCCCGCGCCACTACCGACGGGGCAAAGCGGTCGTCCAGCCGTGCCCCGGCCTCTTCCCTCGCCCGTTCGGCCAGTTGCGCGTCGCTCAGATGGCGGGACAGATCGGCCAGCGCCCAACCCTCCCCCCATTGCGCGACCCGCGCATCGGCAAAGCCCGACACATCCGCCACCAGCCGGAACAGCCCGCCGCCGCGCGCCTGCGCATGGCGCAACATGGCGTCCCCGTCCAAAGGCTCCTCCAGCAACACATCCCACCCATCGATCATCCCGGCCAAATCCGCCCCCGGCACGCCCGTCCCGGCCAGCGCCCGCAACAGCGGATGCGCGGGCGGCGACGCGTTCCCCAGCGCGCTCAGCGCCTCATGCCACCATGTCAGCCGCATCTGCCCGATCATCGGCTCGGTCGTCGTGCGCAGGATCGCGGCCAGCGTGTCGTCCAGCGCGAACAGCGCCTCCACCGCCCCGCGTGCGTCGACCGGCGCATAACTCAGCACCAGCGTGCGTTCCGCGGCGCGCGGATCGGGGGCCGACTTGGGTGCTACCATGCTGTTAACCACCTGCATTACCATGAAATTATCCATCGCCCCCGTAGGCCAAGACATTGAATTGGCTGGAAATGCGGAGCGTAGCGCGGGTCATGACGGCGAAGCGGATCGGGGGCAAGTCGGCGTCGCGACGCGGGCGCCTTGCCGCGTTCCTTGGCTGGCTGCTGCGCGATATCGGCGGCAACACGCTGGCGATCGGCGCGGCGGCGATGATCCCGCTGATCGGCATGATGGGCGGCGCGCTCGACGTCAGCCGTCTGTATCTCACCAAGACGCGGATGCAGCATGCCTGCGACGCCGCGGTCCTGGCCGGGCGCCGAACGATGGGCGGCGGCACCTGGAACGCCGCCTCGCTCGCCGCCGCGAACCAGTTCTTCAACGCCAATTATCCCCCCGGCGCCTATGGCAGCACCGCCTTGACCACCAGCTTCACCGAAAGCGGCGGCAAGGTATCCGGCGCCGTCACCGCCACCCTGCCGATGACGCTGATGCGGGTGCTGGGCGCGGGCGACAAGCCGGTGACGGTCGCTTGCGACGCCGATATGCGCCTGCCGAATACCGACGTCATGTTCGTGCTCGATACGACGGGCTCGATGGCGGACCGGGCGGTGTCCACCGATAGCCAGACCAAGATCCAGGGCCTGCGCAACGCGGTAAAATGCTTTTATGAAATCCTGGCAAAGCTGCCGACCGATGGTTTCTGCACCAGCAGCAAGCCGACCGGCGGCACCTCGGGCGTACA
Source organism: Sphingomonas sp. GM_Shp_2 (assembly GCF_026540875.1). Taxonomy (NCBI): domain Bacteria; kingdom Pseudomonadati; phylum Pseudomonadota; class Alphaproteobacteria; order Sphingomonadales; family Sphingomonadaceae; genus Sphingomonas; species Sphingomonas sp. GM_Shp_2. Next base: position 14,650 of record NZ_JALNUQ010000030.1, on the reverse strand, counting down.
GATCCGCTTCGGCTTCGTCCCCTATGCGACCAACGTGAACGTCGGCTACCTGCTGCCGACCAGCGCGATCGCCAACCGCTGGACCTATCAGTCGCGGCGTGTCGAGTCGCGCGGCGCGGCATGGAGTGACTGGCAATATTTCTCTCAGACCGATGTAGGTCTGTTCACCAACTGCCCAGCGCCACCACCAAATACGGCAACCGAGCAATATCGTCTGTCCGCGAGAACCTGGCAGCTTCTTTTTTTCACCTGCGTTTATCAGGTGCAGCGCGCCAGCCAGACCACAATATGGCGCTATGACGCCATCGAGCAGGACGTCAGCGGGCTGAAGAACGGGTCCACCTGGAACACCAGCTTCACCCTGCCGATCGGTGCCGGCGGCAGCCCGGCCACGATCGAATGGCGCGGTTGCATCGAGGAACGCCGCCCCACCGTATCCGGCACCAGCTTCAGCCCCATTCCGGCTGGCGCGACCGATCTCAACATCGATGCCGTACCGAACCCCGCTGATCCGGGCACGCAATGGGGTCCCGCGCTTCCCGACCTGATCTTCACACGCCGGGCGGTGGAGAACAACACGAGCAACTGGAACCGGGACGCCGTCAGCACCACCGAGAACTACGGCAACGGCTCCTATTTCGCCTGCCCGCAAGCGGCCCGCCGCCTGCAGACATGGGACAATCCCTCGACGTTCGGCAGCTATGTCGACAGCCTGACGCCGGAGGGAAATACCTATCACGACATCGGCATCCTGTGGGGCGCCCGGCTGATGTCGCCGACCGGCATCTTCGCGGGCGACAATGCCAAGACGCCGTCGGGGGGCGACATCGAACGCCACATGATCTTCATGACCGACGGCGACACGGTCACCCGCGCGTCCGACTATACCGCCTATGGCGTGCCTTGGTTCGACCGCCGCAACGTGGCCAATCCATCGTCGCCCACCGCCAGCTTCAACGACGAGGTGAACGCCCGGTTCGAGGCGCTGTGCACGGCGGTCAAGAACAAGAACATCACCTTGTGGGTGATTTCATTCGGCAACGGCAGCAACGCCGATACCGAAAGCCGCCTGCAACGCTGCGCCTCGTCGGGCACCTATTATTTCAAGGCGGCGGACTCCGCGGCACTCCAGACCGCGTTCAACAGCATCGCGACCCAGATCTCGCAACTCCGGCTGACCAAGTGACCCGCCGGCCACCCCTTCTGCGCGACACACGCGGCGCGACCATCGTCGAATTCGCTCTGGTCGCGCCGATCCTGTGCCTGTTCCTGGCCGGCGCATTCGATGTCGCCCACACCCTCTACATGCGCTCGGTCCTGCAGGGCATCGTCCAGAAGACCGGCCGGGATTCGACGCTGGAAAGCTCGACCACCGCCACCCGTCAGGCCGAGATCGACGCCGCGATCACCGCGCAGGTCCGCGAGCTCTACAATGGCATCACCCCCAGCTTCTCGCGCCGCTATTTCACCACCTATGCGCAGGCCGCCGCCAAAGTCCCGGAGGTCTGGGTCGACACCAACGGCAATGGCCGCTGCGACGCGCAGGAAGTCTATGTCGACAGCAACGGCAACGGCACCTGGGACGCGGACGGCGGATCGGCCGGCGTCGGCGGTGCCAAGGACCGCGTCGTCTACACCGTTACGCTCAACTATCCCCGCATGCTGCCGATCCACAAGTTCATCGGCGGCAGCGCGACGACCACCGTGTCCGCCACCACCGTGCTCCAGAACCAGCCCTATGCGGACCAGACCACCACCAGCTCGACCGCAACGGGGTGTTGCGCGTGATGCGGTGGCTCCGCCTGCGCCGTGACCGCCGCGGGATCGCGCTGGTCGAATTCGCGCTGATCTTCCCGATCCTGCTCACCCTGTGCCTGACGGGGGCGGAGATCACCAACTTCATCATCACCAAGATGCGGGTCAGCCAGCTCGCGCTGCAACTGGCGGACAATGCCGCGCGCATGGGCGCCGGCTCGCCGCTCGCGGCCAAGATCATCACCGAAACCGACATCAACGACCTGTTCGTCGGCGCCAACCTGCAATCGGGCGGGCTGGACCTGCGCACGAACGGCCGTGCGATCCTGTCCGATCTGGAGCAGGACCCGGCCAATGCCGGCCGCTTCCGCATCGTCTGGCAGCGCTGCTACGGACAAAAGATCGCGCGCGCCTCCAGCTATGGCACCGCGGGCACGAACAACATGACCGGCATCGGCCCCGCAGGTCGACAGGCAACCGCGCTCCCCAACAGCGCGACGATGTTCGTGGAGGTCTATTATGTCTATCCGCCGCTCGTCAGCGCGCGGCTGGCGCCGGCGACGGAGATCACCGAGATCGCCTCGATGGCGGTGCGCGAACGGCGCGACCTGTCGGGCATCAACAACGTGCAGGCGGCACCCGTCTCCACCTGCTGACGGGGGAACGGCCGACCGTGGCCGCTCCCCCCGAGCGCATCCTACTTGTACGTCACCTTCTTCACCGCCTTCACCACGCGGGCCGCATCGACCAGCGCCAACTTTTCCAGGTTGGCGGCATAGGGAAGCGGCACGTCCTCGTTGGTCACGCGCAGCACCGGTGCGTCCAGGTCGTCAAAGCCCTGCTCCATCACGACCGCAGCGATTTCCGAGGCGATCGAGCAGGTCGGCCAGCCCTCTTCCACCACCACCAGGCGGTTCGTCTTGGCGAGCGACTTCAGCACGGTCTTGGTGTCCAGCGGACGCAGCGTGCGCAGGTCGATGACCTCCGCATCGATGCCCTCTTCGGCCAGCTTGTCGGCGGCTTCCAGCGAGACGCCGACGCCGATCGAATAGGACACGATCGTCACGTCCTTGCCCGGCCGCATGATCCGCGCCTTGCCGATCGGCAGCACGAAGTCGTCGAGCTTGGGCACGTCGAACGAGCGGCCGTACATCAGCTCGTTTTCCAGGAACACGACCGGATCTTCCGAGCGGATCGCCGCCTTCAGCAGGCCCTTGGCATCGGCCGCGTCATAGGGCGCGATCACGATCAGGCCGGGGACGCTGGCATACCACGGGCCATAATTCTGCGAATGCTGCGCACCGACGCGGCTCGCCGCGCCGTTGGGGCCGCGGAACACGATCGGGCAGCGCATCTGGCCGCCGGACATGTAGTTGGTCTTGGCGGCCGAGTTGATGATGTGGTCGATCGCCTGCATGGCGAAGTTGAACGTCATGAACTCGATCACCGGGCGCAGGCCGCCCATCGCGGCACCGGTGCCGACGCCGGCAAAGCCATATTCGGTGATCGGCGTGTCGATCACGCGACGGTCGCCGAACTCGTCGAGCAGCCCCTGCGTCACCTTGTACGCGCCCTGATACTGCGCGACTTCCTCGCCCATCACGAACACGCGGTCGTCGGCCCGCATTTCCTCGGCCATCGCATCGCGCAGCGCTTCGCGGACCGTGGTCTTGACCATCTCGGTGCCCGCCGGGATCTCCGGATCGGCGACCTCACCCTCATGCGCGGCCGCCTCGAACATCTGGCGCGTGCCGGTCTCGACCTTTTCCTGTGCCGGGTGGGCCGAATCCTCGACCGTGTCGGCCGGCTTGTTCTCGTCGGCCTTGGCCTGGCCCTCGGGGCTGTCGTCCTTGGTGGCGCTGCCCGCGCCTGCCGCCGCGGCCGAGACGTCCTCGCCCTCTTCGGCGATCAGCGCGATGGCGGTGCCGACCTTTACGTTGTCGGTGCCCTCGGCGACGATGATCTTGGCGATCACGCCCTCATCGACCGCTTCGAATTCCATCGTCGCCTTGTCGGTCTCGATCTCGGCCATGATGTCGCCGGACTTGACCGTGTCGCCTTCCTTCACCAGCCACTTGGCCAGCGTGCCCTCTTCCATCGTGGGCGACAGGGCCGGCATCTTGATCTCGATCGCCATCTCAGTAACGCTCCACCAGCACTTCAGTGTAAAGTTCGGCCGGATCCGGCTCGGGGGTCTGTTCCGCGAAGTCGGCGGCGGCGTTCACTTCCTTGCGGATCTGCTGCTCGATCGTCTTCAGCTCGTCCTCCTTCACGCCCTGCTCTTCCAGCAGCCGCTTGACGTGGTCGATCGGGTCGGACTTGTCGCGCACGCCCTGCACTTCCTCGCGGCTGCGATACTTGGCCGGGTCGGACATGGAGTGGCCGCGATAGCGGTACGTCTTCATTTCCAGGATCACCGGGCCCTTGCCCGCACGAACCCAGGCCAGCGCCTCCTCGGCGGCCCCGCGACAGGCCAGCACGTCCATGCCGTCCACCTGGATGCCCGGAATGCGGAAGCTTTCGCCCCGCTTGTAAAGCTGGTCCTCGGACGAGGCGCGATTGACGCTGGTGCCCATGGCATACTGGTTGTTCTCGATCACGAAGATGATCGGCAGCTTCCACAGCTCGGCCATGTTGAAGCTCTCGTACACCTGGCCCTGGTTGGCCGCGCCGTCGCCGAAATAGGCAAGGCACACGCCACCGTCGTTGCTGTACTTGTGACCGAACGCCAGGCCGGTGCCCAGCGACACCTGCGCGCCGACGATGCCGTGGCCGCCATAGAATTTATGCTCGGTCGAGAACATGTGCATCGACCCGCCCTTGCCCTTGGAGATGCCGGCGGCACGCCCCGTAAGCTCGGCCATGATGACCTTGGGATCGATGCCATAGGCCAGCATGTGGCCGTGGTCGCGGTATCCGGTGATCACCGAATCCTTGTCGCCGTCCAGCGCGGATTGCAGGCCGACGGCCACCGCTTCCTGGCCGATATACAGGTGGCAGAAACCACCGATCAGGCCCAGGCCGTAGAGCTGACCGGCCTTCTCCTCGAAGCGGCGGATGAGCAGCATGTGCTTGTAGAAGTCGAGCAACTCCTCGCGCGTCGCCTGGTATGGCTGCGGTTCGGCGGGGCGCTCCCGGTTAGGGACGGGCGGTTCGGTCGAACGGCTTGGGGCTTTGGCCACAGTCGGGAACACCTTTGTTTCCGTAGGGGAGGATGCCCGCCTATAAGCGCGATTTCGCGCGAAACTCAAACCCCTTCGATGGTGCAGTGCAGCACGACCTCAGCTTTGCATGGCAGAAGCGTTGCCATGGTTGCCAGTTTGCCGCAGGCCCGCCTAAAGACCTACCAATATCATGGACAAACCCCTGCATCCGTTCCGCATCCCAAACTTCCGCGCCTATTGGCTGTCGCGGTTGTCGGGCACCATCGCACAGACCGCGCTGGCCATCGTCATCGGCTGGCAGGTCTATGGCCTGGCCCGGCAGACCATGGACGTGCGCGACGCCGCCTTTCTGCTCGGCATGATCGGCGCGGCGCAGTTCGTGCCGCTGTTTCTGCTGACCCCGATCACCGGCCTCGTCGCCGACAGTGTCGACCGGCGCTGGATCGTGCGGGCGACCACCGCGCTCATCATGCTGGTGTCCGCCGGGCTCGGCTTCCTCACCTGGGCCGAGGCATTGACCCTGCCCGCGCTGTTCTGCGCGGCGGTGCTGATCGGCATCGCGCGTGCCTTTACCGGCCCGGCCTATTCGGCGCTCGCCCCCAATCTCGTGCCGCGCGAAAGCCTGCCGACCGCCATCGCGATATCCTCGATCGCGTGGCAGGTCGGCTCGATCGCCGGGCCCAGCGTCGGCGGGCTGCTTTATGCCATCCACCCCGATGTCGCCTATGCGACCGTCACCTGCCTGTTCGTGGTCGCGCTCCTGACCATGCTCACCATCGGCCCGGTGCCGCAGCCGCCCGCGCAAAAGGACCGGCGGCCGCTCGTCCGCATCCTGGAGGGCTTTTCCTATGTCCGCCGCAACCGGCTGGTGCTGGCGGCGATCACGCTCGATCTGTTCGTCGTGCTGCTCGCCGGCGCGACCGCGCTGCTGCCCATCTATGCGCGCGACATCCTGCATGTCGGCGCGCAAGGACTGGGGCTGCTGGCCGCGGGCATGGGAATCGGTGCGGCGACCACCGCGATCTGGTTCTCCTTCCGCCCGATGAAAAGCAATGTCGGCGTGAAGATGCTGATCGCCGTGATCGTTTTTGCGGTCGCCATCCTGACCTTCGGCATATCCACCTCCTTCCCGCTCAGCGTCGCCGCGCTGATCGTCGCGGGCGGCGCCGACATGGTTTCGGTCTATGTCCGCCAGTCGCTGATCCAGTTGCACACGCCCGACGAGATGCGCGGGCGGGTTTCGGCCGTGTCGCAGCTCACCATCTCCGCCTCCAACGAACTGGGCGAGGCGGAAAGCGGCCTGCTCGCCTCGCTGCTCGGCCCTGTCGGTGCAGTGGTGGCGGGGGGCTGTGCCGCGATCGTCGTCACGCTCGCCTGGGCGCGCCTCTTCCCTGAGTTGAAGCGCGCACGGACCTTCGATCCCCCCGATATGTTACAGGTTGAACCTCAGCACGGAGAAGCGAAGCCATGAAGGCCAACACGATCCTGGATACGATCGGCAACACGCCGCACATCAAGATCCAGCGCCTGTTCCCGCAATCCGAGGTGTGGATCAAATCCGAACGGTCCAATCCCGGCGGATCGATCAAGGACCGCATCGCCCTTGCCATGGTCGAGGCGGCGGAAGCGGACGGCAGCCTGCAACCTGGCGGCACCATCGTCGAGCCGACCAGCGGCAATACCGGTGTCGGCCTCGCCATGGTCGCGGCGGTGAAGGGCTACAAGCTGATCCTCGTCATGCCCGAATCGATGTCGATCGAGCGTCGCCGCCTGATGCTCGCCTACGGCGCGACGTTCGATCTCACGCCGCGCGAGAAGGGCATGAAGGGCGCGATCGAACGGGCGCTGGAGCTGGTTCGCGACACGCCCGGCGCCTGGATGCCGCAACAGTTCGAGAACCCGGCCAATATCGACGTGCACGTCCGCACGACGGCGTTGGAGATCCTGAACGACTTCCGTGACGCGCCGATCGACGTGCTCATCACCGGCGTCGGCACCGGCGGCCACATCACCGGCGTCGCCGAAACGCTGAAGAAGGAATGGCCGGACCTCAAGGTCTTCGCGGTCGAACCCGCGGCCTCGCCGGTCATCGCCGGCGGCCAGCCCGGCCCGCACCCGATACAGGGCATCGGCGCCGGCTTCATCCCCGCCAACCTCCACACCGCCGCCATCGACGGCGTCATCGAGGTTGACGCCTCCGTCGCCAAGGACATGGCCCGCCGCTCCGCCGCCGAAGAGGGCATCCTGGTCGGCATCTCGTCGGGCGCCACCCTCGCTGCCATCCTCCAGAAGCTCCCCGACCTCCCCGACGGTGTCCGCGTCCTCGGCTTCAACTACGACACAGGCGAACGCTACCTCTCCGTGCCGGACTTCCTGCCCGAACAGTGACGCCCATCCCCGAACAGCGCGTAAGAGGACCCTTGCGCGCTATCCTTTGCGCGATCGCCGCTACGGCGGTGATCGCGCCGGCCCTGGTGGTCACCCACGCGCCGGCCACGCCGGTGCGGCCCCGCGCGCACGTCAAGGCACCGCCGCAGCGCGTCGTGCCCAAGGCGGAGGTACCGCCGGTCGAACCCGTCGCCTTTGTCGACCTCGCCCCCGACGAGGCGCGCGCCTATAATGCCGGCATCCCCTTCTCCACCGCCCCCAACCCTGCCGCCCGGCCCTTCCGTTTCGCCGGCTCGGCCGAAGACCGCGCGCGGGCGCTGGACTGTCTGGCGACCGCGGTCGTCTACGAGGCGGGCGACGACTCGGTGGGCGAACGCGCCGTGGCCCAGGTCATCCTCAACCGCCTGCGCCACCCCGCTTTCCCCAAGACCGTGTGCGGCGTCGTGTTCGAGGGGCAGGAGCGCACCACCGGTTGCCAGTTCACCTTTACCTGCGACGGTGCGCTGGATCGCTGGCACCCCTCCGACATCGCCTGGCGCCGGGCGCGGCAGGTGGCGGAACTGGCGCTGAACGGCGCGGTCTATCGCCCCGTCGGCCATGCGACCCATTATCATACCGACTGGGTCGTCCCCTATTGGCAGTCCAGCCTCGACAAGGTGGCAGGCGTCGGCAGCCACCTGTTCTTCCGCTGGTCGGGCTGGTGGGGCACGCCGCCCGCCTTCAATCGCCGCTGGACCGGTGGCGAGCCGGTGATCGCCAAGCTCGCCGACCGCTCCGACGCGCACCGCATGGGTGAAGCGCTGGTCGCCGCCGACGCCGCGATGGTCGAAGCCGGCGTCGCGACCGATGGCGCCGTGCCCGCCGCCATCGCCCCCGTTCCCGGCGAGCCCAACAGCTTCCTGCTCACCTTGCCAAAGGGTGTGACCTCCGACGCCCTGCCGGCTCTCGCGCAGCGCACCTGCGGCGATCGCAAGGCCTGCAAGGTCATGGCCTGGAGCGACGCGGCCGCCACCCCCCGCACCCTGCCGCTCGACATGGCGCAGGTCGCCGCCATGGCGTTCAGCTATCTGCGCGATCCCGACAGCGGCATCGAACGCCAGCTCTGGAACTGCGCGGTCTTCCCCCGCTGGAAACCGTCCGACTGCATGAAGCGCCAGACCTTGCGCGCGGAGCCGGTCGCCTCGCCCACCCCGTCGCCGGTCGCCGAACTGGACGGCGTCCGCCGGCGCAGCGTCACCGCCGCCCCGGCCGAACCATCCCGCCAGCCCTGATCTACGCCGCCAGGAACGCGTCCTCCGGCAACGCCATCAGGCTGTCCGCCCCGCCCTCGATCTTGCGGCGCAGCGCGCCTGCATCGGGCAGCATCCGCTCGCCAAAGAACCGCGCCGTCACCAGTTTGGCCTCCAGAAAGCCTGCGTCCCCCTCGCCCGCCGCCTTCAACCGCGCGGCGGCGCGCGCCATGCGCAGCCACATCAGGCCGACCGCGACCAGCCCCATCAGGTGCATATAGGCGACCGCGCCCGCTCCGACATGATTGGGGTTCTTCAGGCCGTGTCCCACGAACCACATCGTCGCCGCCTGCAACTCGCCCAGCGCCTTCTCCAGCCGCCCGGCCAGATCCGCCGCCGCGTCGTCACCCTTCGCCTCGGCGATCTCCGCTGCCACCATCGCAAAGAACGCCTGCACCGCGCGCCCGTTCTTCTGCGCCAGCTTGCGACCGACCAGGTCCATCGCCTGTACGCCGTTGGTGCCTTCGTAGATCATCGCGATCCGCGCATCGCGGACATATTGCTCCATGCCCCATTCGGCGATGTAGCCATGCCCGCCATAGACCTGCTGCGCGTTCGTCGCGACCTCATAGCCCTTGTCGGTGCCGACTCCCTTGATCACCGGGGTCAGCAGCCCGATCAGGTCCGCCGCGCGCTCGCGGTCCGCCTCGTCGGGCGCGGCATGCTCCAGATCGGCTTGCAACGCGGCCCACAGGCACAGCGCGCGCAACCCCTCGGTCCATGCCTTGCCCTCCATCAGCATGCGGCGCACATCGGGATGGACGAACAGCGTGTCGGCCTTCTCGTCCGGCTCGGCGGCGCCGGTCAGGGCGCGCCCCTGCCGCCGGTCGCGCGCATAATGCACCGCATTCTGGTACGCGACCTCGGCCACACCCAGCCCCTGCAACCCCACGCCCAGCCGCGCCGCGTTCATCATGATGAACATCGCGGCCAGCCCCTTATTCTCCTCGCCGACCAGCCAGCCCGTCGCCCCGTCATAGTTCATCACGCAGGTCGAATTGCCGTGGATGCCCATCTTGTGCTCGATCGAGCCGCAGGTGACGGCGTTGCGCGCGCCCAGCGATCCGTCGTCGTTCACCAGCACCTTGGGCACCACGAACAGCGAGATACCCTTGGAGCTGTCCGGCGCGCCCGGCGTCTTGGCCAGCACCAGATGGATGATGTTGTCGGTCAGGTCATGCTCGCCCGCCGAGATGAAGATCTTGGTGCCGGTGATCGCATAGGAGCCATCCGCATTCGGCTCGGCGCGCGTGCGGATCAGGCCCAGATCGGTGCCGCATTGCGGCTCGGTCAGGTTCATCGTGCCGGACCATTCGCCCGACACCATCCTGGGCACGTACATCGCCTGCTGCTCGGCGCTTCCCTTGGCGACCAGCGCCGCGATCGCCCCGTGGGTCAGCCCCGGATACATGGCGAACGCCATGTTCGCGGAGATCAGATATTCCTGAAACGCCACCGAAATGCTGTGCGGCATCCCCTGCCCGCCATGTTCGGGCTGGTTGCCCAATGTCGCCCAGCCGCTCTCGACATATTGGCGATACGCGTCCTTGAAGCCTTCCGGCGTCGTCACCGATCCGTCCTCATGGCGCGTGCAGCCCTGCCGGTCGCCGACCTGGTTCAGCGGGAACAGCACCTCCGCCACGAAGCGGCCGCCTTCCTCCAGCACCGCCTCCACCACATCTGGTGACGCCGTTTCGAACCCCGGCAGATTGGCATGTTGTTGCAGCCCGATCACATGGTCGAGCACGAAGCGCGTATCGCGCACGGGTGGCGTGTACTGGGGCATCCTCTTGCTCCTTCAGGCTTGTTTTTCGTTGTCGTTGCTGTCGTCGACCTGGGCTGCCTCGACCACCGCGACAAAGTCTCTCAACTCCGCGATCGCCGCGTCAATGTCGCGCTTCTGCGCTTCCAGCAGGTCGATCCGCCCCAGGCACCGCTTGATCGACACCTGCCGCTGCACCCGCCGCCCGTCGCCCAGATCGTACAGGTCGATCATCTCGCGGATTTCCGCCAGGCTGAACCCGACCCGCTTGCCGCGCAGGATCCACGCCAGCCGCGCGCGATCGCGGTGCGAATAGATGCGCTGAGTGCCGCGCCGCTCCGGCGCGATCAGCCCTTCGTCCTCGTAGAAACGCAGCGCCCGCGCGGTCACCCCGAACTCGTCCGACAGGTCAGATATGGTGTGATGCTCCCGGTCGCTGGGCGACGGGATCAGGGCATAGGCGGCACTGGACATGCCGGCGACGCTACCTGCCCTTTACGTCAACGTCAACCATCCGCACCGCAAAGCGGCGCCTGATCGGCGGCGCGCAGCGTCCGCGCCTCCGCCACCGACGCGCTCAGCCGCTCCACCGACATGGCCGCCAATGTCGCCCGCCCGGTGCACAAGGCAGCGCAAGGCTCTGGCAGTTCGGCGGGAAAGACGATCCGCTCGCCATCGAACTGCGCATCGAACCGGCAAGACCCCAGCGTCACCGCCAGATCGCCGCTTCGTCGCCGGCGCACGGTGCCGGCCGCGCTGCACCCGTTGCCCGGTCCGTAATCCAGCAGGATGCCGATCCGATCCGCCCCGGCCTCCTTGCCCGGCACGATGCACATCCGGTCGTCGTCGCGCGCCCAGCTTCCCTGAAGCGAGGTGCTTTCCGAATCGATCACCAGCCCCGCCGCGATCGCCGCCTTTTCCAGCCGCGCGCCCGCCGGGTCATCGTCACCGCCCTTGTTCCCGGTACCCGGCGAACCGCAACTTGCCAGCAACAGCGCCGCACCGGCGATCCACCTCATGCGGTTGGCGCCAGCCGGTCTCCCTCGACGCGGCGGTAGAAGCAACTCGTCGCCCCCGTATGGCATGCCGGTCCCGCCGGCTCGCAGATCAGCCACAGCGCGTCCTGATCGCAATCGATCCGCATTTCGGTCACGCGCAGCACATGCCCCGACGTTTCGCCCTTCTTCCACAGCCGCCCGCGGCTGCGCGACCAGAAATGCGCCTCGCCCGTCGCCTGGGTCGCGGCAAAGGCTTCGGCGTTCATATGGGCCACCATCAGCAACCCGCCCGAGGCGGCATCGGTCACCACCGCGGTCAACAATCCGTTGGCGTCATATTTGGGGTCGAGCGTCAGCCCGGTGTCGCGTGGATCAGCCATGGCGCGCCGTCTAGCAGGTCGCGGCGTTCGCGAAAACGCCGCCGGTCATCCGTGATCGCGGAGCGCCTTCACCAGCCCGGCCTTGTTCATCTTGGATCGCCCCTCGATCCCGATCTTGCGCGCCTCCGCCAGCAGGTCGGCCTTGCTGCGGTCCTCAAGCTGCGTGCCGCGATGCTCCAGCGAGCCTTTGGCCTTGGCATTGGCGATCCGCGCCGCCTTCTCCTTGGACGCCCCGCCCTTGCGCAGGTCCTCGTAAAGCGTGTCGTCCTTGATCTGCTTGCCGTGATCGCGCGCCATGCCTTTGACCCTCCCGTCAGGCGCCCGAAACGCCCGAAGCGGTAAAATGCTCCAGCCCCGACATGACAAACAGGCGACAAACCCGATCGCCGCTCCTATATGCCCGCCAGCCCCGCCAGCAACGTGTGAGCCTCCCCTTCCATGCTGACCACCCATCCCTTCGACGACGACAAACTCCGCGAGGAGTGCGGCATCTTCGGCGTGTCCGGCAGTTCCGGCGCCGCCGCGCTGGTCGCGCTCGGCCTGCACGCGCTCCAGCACCGTGGCCAGGAGGCCGCCGGCATCACCAGCTTCGACGGCCATCTGTTCCATACGCACCGCGCGATGGGCCATGTCGCCGGTAACTTCGACCGCGACGACGTGATCCGCGCGCTGCCCGGCGACGTGGCGGTCGGCCATGTCCGCTATTCGACCACGGGCGAGACCGCGCTGCGCAATGTCCAGCCGCTCTACGCCGATCTGTCGACCGGCGGTTTCGCGGTCGCGCATAACGGCAATATCTCCAACGCGATGAAGCTGCGCCGCGAACTCGTCCGCCGCGGCTCGATCTTTCAATCGACCAGCGATACCGAGACGATCATCCATCTCGTCGCCACCTCCAACTACCGCACGCTGCTCGATCGCTTCATCGACGCGCTGAAGCAGGTGGAGGGTGCCTATTCGCTGATCGTCACCACGCCCGAGGGGATGATCGCCTGCCGCGATCCGCTCGGCATCCGCCCGCTCGTCATGGGCCGGCTGGACGATGCAGTGATTTTCGCCTCGGAAACCGTCGCGCTCGACGTGTGCGGCGCGACCTTCGAGCGCGCGGTCGATCCGGGCGAGCTGGTCATCGTCCAGGGCACCGAGATCCGCTCGATCCGCCCGTTCCAGGCGGTGGCGCCGCGCCCGTGCATCTTCGAATGGGTCTATTTCTCGCGCCCCGATTCGATCGTCGACGATCATTCGATCTATTCGGTGCGCAAGGGCATCGGCGCGCAACTCGCGATCGAGGCGCCGGTGGAGGCCGATCTGGTCATCCCGGTTCCCGATTCGGGCGTGCCCGCCGCGATCGGCTATGCGCAGCAGTCCGGCATCCCGTTCGAACTCGGCATCATCCGCTCGCATTATGTCGGCCGCACCTTCATCCAGCCGGGCGACAAGGTGCGCCACCTCGGCGTCAAGCTGAAGCACAATGCCAATCGCGCGCTGATCCAGGGCAAGCGCATCGTGCTGATCGACGACTCGATCGTGCGCGGCACGACCAGCCTGAAGATCGTGCAGATGATGCGCGAAGCGGGCGCGGCGGAGGTGCACATGCGCATCGCCAGCCCGCCGACCCGGCATAGCTGCTTCTACGGCGTCGATACGCCGGAGCGCGCCAAGCTGCTGGCGGCACAGCACGACCTTGGCGGCATGACCGACTTCATCCATGCCGACAGCCTGGCCTTTGTGTCGATCGACGGTCTCTACAAGGCACTGGGCGAGGCGCGCCGCGCCGATATCCGCCCGAAATATTGCGATGCCTGCTTCACCGGTGCCTATCCGACGACGCTGACCGACTATGACGAAAGCGCCACGGTCGATCAGTTCCAGATGCTTGCGGAGCGCGTCGTCTGATGCCGGGTCCGCTTTCCGGCACGCTGGCGCTGGTCACCGGCGCCAGCCGCGGCATCGGCGCCGCCACCGCGATCGCGCTGGGGGCGCAAGGGGCGCATGTCGTGCTTACCGCCCGCACCGCCAAGGGGCTGGAGGAGGTCGAGGAAACGATCTTCAACGCCGGCGGCTCCGCCACCATCGCTCCGCTCGACATGACGGAAACGGACGCCATCGCCCGGCTCGCCGGGGCGATCGGTGATCGTTGGCAGGCACTCGACACGCTGGTGCTGAACGCCGGCACGCTGGGATCGCTCGCGGCGGTGCCCGCCATCGATCCGCGCGAACTGGCGCAGGTCCTGACCCTCAACGTCAGCGCGCAGGCCGCGATGATCGCCGCCTTCGATCCGATGCTGCGCCGGTCCAAGGCAGCGCGCGTCATCGGCGTCACCTCGTCGGTGGGCCGCAACCCGCGCGCCTATTGGGGCGCTTACGGCGCATCAAAGGCGGCGTTCGACACGCTGCTCGGCGCCTATGGTGACGAAATGGCGGAGATCAGCCAGGTTCGGGTCGCCATCGTCGACCCCGGCGCCACCCGTACCAAGATGCGCGCCCGCGCCTATCCGGGCGAGGACCCTGCGTCCGTCAAGCCGCCCGAAACCGTCGCCGCCCGCATCGTCGCGCTGGCGACCGACGGTTTCGAACCCAATCACCGCGAACGCGTCGACGCCTGACACGTCCCTAGCGGCCGGCTATCCTCCACGGATGCCGGTCGCCCGGTCGGCGGACGGTGCGAAGCGACCCGTCGCCCAGCGTCACCGCCACCCCGCCCGTCTCGCGCAGCGTTGCCCGATCCAGCCGCAACCAGCGCGGCCGGCATCCTCGCGGCAGGGCCCGCTCGCTCACCACGATATCCGCCGCCCTGCACGCCGCGACCAGTTCGGCCCAGGGCACGCGGTAGGCGCTGCGCGTGGCCAGCACCCGCCGCCCCGCTACATCGACCAGGCACAGGTCGCGACTGCACCGCGCATCGGGCTGTTCG